>JBBRJC010000001.1:0-31938 GCA_038220135.1 Bryobacterales bacterium
CGCGGGTGGATTTACTACAACGAATTCTCCATCTGGGCAATGCTGTTCATGACGCTCAGCGGGCTTTATTTATGGCTGGCTAGCAGGCCTGGGTGGCACTGGGCACAAGCCGCATTTGCCGGAGGGCTGGCGCTGTTTGGCGGGCTCTATTGGATGGTGCGATGACACTGCGCAACATTCATTTACTACTTGGGTTGTTTGTGAGCAGCTTCGTGTTGATGTATGCGTTGAGTTCCATGCAGATGTCTCACAATTCCTGGTTTTCTGTGAAGCCCGCTGTGGAAGAATCGCAGTTTATGGTGACGACGGGTCTGGAGGCACGGGCAGTCGCACGGCTGCTGATGGAGCAGGGGCTGCGCGGAGAGATTGCGCAAGTTCAGCCATCGAAGGCACCGGTGAAGTTTCGGATGCAACGGCCAGGAACAGTCTATGAGGTGGTCTACGATGCCCAATCAGGCGAAACGAAGGTGAAAACCAGCACAGCGGGTTTTGCAGGCATGCTCAACCGGCTGCATCACATCAGCGGGTTTTGGCATGAGTATGGATTGATCAACTGGTGGGCCGGAGCGCTGCTGTTTACGTCAATGGCACTCATGGCGCTGGCGCTAACGGGCATCTACTTGTGGTTCAGAATTTATAAAGAGCGTATGGTTGGAGCAATTCTGTTGGCACTTAGTTTGGGATACGGACTGGGTTTGATTGTGATGATGCGGAGTGCCGGATAACGGGATTTGACACCCACTCAAATGCTGCCGTCGGCACTGCTCTGACAATATTTCCATTCGCATGGCTTGCACCAATATCGCCGATTGGGAGACCGGCCCCAACGGTAATTGTGTGAAGCAGTTCTTCGAGCCGGCGCGGCGGAGGCGATCTTTGAAAATTCGCCATCCAAATTTATTTCGATATCTTCTGATACTTTTGCCGGAACCTTCGCAACAATTGCGTTTCCTGATAGCGCACGCCGTTATATCGTTGCACAGCACCGGATCTGGAGGTCGCTGACCCAAACCGTGTGACTGGCCGTCATACTGGCGCTGCGTTTGGGTAGCGGGCTTGGTTGGGATGATACAAGTCCCGGATGGAGGCGTGAGCAACGTTTCATGATAAGGTGGCACGCCGTTATATCGTTGCACCGTGCCCAGACCCGCATTGTATGCTGCCAAAGCTTTGTGCACCTGAGCAGTGCGTCACTGACAGAAAACCATGTGGCAGCGCCGTCATGTTGGCAATTCCCGAAATGGAGGCGTGTGCTACTTTGATAGCTTCTGATACTTGGCCAGAATCTTTTCAACGTACAGTTGCGTTTCATGATACGATGGCACGCCGTTATATCGTTGCACAGCGCTCAGACCCGCATTGTATGCTGCCAAAGCTTTGCGCCCCGGATCAGGAGGCCGCTGACAAAAACCGTGTGGCAGGGCCGTCATATTGGCGCTGCGTGTGGGTATCGGGCTTGGTTGGGATGATATTAGTCCCGGATGGAGGCGTGTGCTACTTCGATATCTTCTGATACTTCGCCAGAATCTTTTCAACGTACAATTGCGTTTCAAGATACGGTGGCACGCCGTTATATCTTGCACGGCGCCCAGACCCACCTTGTATGCTGCCAAGGCTTTGCGCACCTGATCAGGAAGTCGTAGACAAAACCGTGAATTGGGCTTGGTTCGAATGATACAAGTCCCGGATCTTCGGCGCTCGCGAGAAATTATTCGGTTATGCTCACGAGAAACGACCCACCAGCCCGGCGTGGCCGGGGATGATAACGTCTTGCCCACCTATGCCTTACTGGCCAAGGGGCGCCTCCTGGGCTGGTCAACTCTAATTGAGCACAAGTGGTCAAGTTTTGGTGAGCGCCGAGGTCCCGGATGGAGGCGTGAGCTACTTCGATAGCTTCTGATACTTCGCCAGAATCTTTTCAACGTATAGTTGCGTTTCAAGATACGGTGGCACGCCGTTATACCGTTGCACAGCGCCCAGACCCGCATTGTATGCTGCCAAGGCTTTGCGCACCTGATCAGGATCGTCTTTGAAACGCACAAGCAGTTCAGTCAACATGCGCGTGCCAGCATCCACATTTTGCGATGGATCGTGTGGGTTCGCGCCCAAGCCTTTTGCCGTTGCCGGCATCAGTTGCATCAAACCAATTGCACCCTTGGGGGACAGCGCGTCTTCCTGATACGCCGATTCAGCTTGCACCACCGAATGCAGGAAAGCCGCTGGAATGCCGTAACGATCTGCAGCCTGATCAATCAACTCGCGCGCGGTCGCCTTCGGCTTTGGAGCAGCTTCGGCTACAACTGCAACCGGAGCAGGAAGTGCGGGGGCCGCTTCCTCCACCTCAAAGCCTACAATTTCAGAAGCAGGTAAAGTCATTCGCCCAGTGGCGGTTTCCAGTTGCACCACATCCCCTTCTAATTGATGGCCTAAGCAGCGGATGCGGAATCCATTTTTCAGCAATGCCTGCTCCGCCCCGCAAAGTGGAAGGCAACAAATACCAAGAAATATTAGGCAACGCAGCAGCACTACAATCAATGACGATAGTTTCGCACACTCCGTGCAGGCCGATTTCGCTATCATAATGGTTCGTTCCCATGACTACCATAACCCACTTGGAATGCTCGGTTACCGGCGAGAAGTACGAAGCAGGCAAACTGCACAATCTGTCGAAAGATGGCTGGCCCCTACTGGTCCGCTACGACTTGAAAAAGGTGCGTGACAACTGGAACCGTGATTGGCTGGCCAACGGCCCGCGCAGCATGTGGCGCTATGCACCGGTACTGCCGGTGGCGAAAGCAAACTCAATCATTTCGTTGGGTGAGGGCTGGACGCCGCTATTGAAGCTGAACCGTTTGGGACCGCAGTTGGGCATGACCGACCTGTGGTTGAAGGACGAAGGCATTAACCCAACCGGTTCGTTCAAGGCACGCGGGCTATCGTGCTGCATTTCCATGTGTGTTGAGTTGGGCGTAAAAAAAGTGGCGATCCCATCGGCTGGGAACGCGGCGAGCGCGATGGCGGCCTACGCTGCTGCGGCCGGACTTGAAGCACATATTTTTATGCCTCAAGATGTGCCGCAAGCTAATTTTATCGAGTGCAAAGCATTTGGTGCGAACGTAACGCTGGTGGACGGATTGATCAGTGATTGCGCAAAAATCGTTGGCGCACGGAAGGATGAAGAAGGCTGGTTCGATGTTTCTACGCTAAAAGAGCCCTATCGAATTGAAGGCAAGAAAACTATGGGATATGAGTTGGCCGAACAAATGCGCTGGCAGTTACCTGATGTGATTTTCTATCCCACCGGCGGCGGCGTCGGCATCATCGGCATGTGGAAAGCGTTTGATGAGTTGGAAGAGATTGGGTGGATCGGGCCAAAGCGTCCGAAGATGATTGCCGTACAGGTGGATGGATGCCAGCCAGTGGTGCGTGCCTTCCAAAAAGGCGCCGAGCGCAGTGAATTTTGGGACAATGCCGAAACTTGCGCGAGCGGCCTGCGTGTGCCCAAGCCATTGGGCGATTTCCTGATTCTGAAAGCAGTGCGTGATTCCGGCGGAACAGCAATTGCGGTGAGTGACGACGAACTACTGGATGCTGGCATTCGACTGGCTGCAATGGAGGGTCAATTCATTGCCCCCGAAGGCGCGGCTTGTATGGCGGCATTGGAAAAATTGCTGGCTAGTGGATTCCTGAAGCCTACTGAAAAAATGGTGATTTACAACACAGGTGCTGGTTTGAAGTATTTGGAAGCATATTCCACGCGGTTTCCGCGTTAGGAATCTTCCACAAGATCCAGCACGCCTTCAATCGTACCCGGCGCGTTTCCCTCCAGGCGATTGTTGACGAACAGATAAGTCTTTTGCCGCTGCGTAAGGGCTCGTTTAACCAGCCCAGCGACGGCTTCTCGCGCCGCAGGATTCGGTTCCTGCACAGCTTGGTATGGGGCAAACTTTTCGACAGCCTCTTCGTAGGGGCGGTTGCGCTTCAGCAGTGCTCGGGCTACTGTAAAATCGGTCGTAAACGCGCCGGGCATGGCGATTTGCGTGCTTAGTTCCGGCATCCGCGTCCAGGCATTGAATACGTGCGCAACGCCGTGGTTTTTGAGACATTCAAAATACGGCAGGCCGAGAAATTCGGGGTTGCGAATCTCCACCCCATAACGGAATCCTTGCGGCAGGCAAGCCAGAAAGGCATCAAGCAGGTCGATGAATTGATCAGCGCCCTCCATGGCAGCTTTCGGGAAAGTGCCGAATTCAAACATTACCACCGCCGTGCGGTCGCGGTATTGCTCGAGCGGTGCCAGAAACATCTCACGCAACAGTTCAGCATTGAGAAACTGATCGTTGGCAAGACCTGCCCGGGGGCCGTATCGCGCATGCGTGGGAAACTGTTTCACCGTAATCTCTTCAGGCACTTTGAATGCGAACTGCAATTTCTGGGGTGCGGAACTGAATAGCTTTTGCCAAAACACCGGACTAGGGAATTGATAGAAGGAAAAATCGCCGCAGACAATGGGAAAGGTGTCGGCATATTCGGCAAGGCAGGTTTCCTCAAATTTCTTCTGCGAAAACTTGCCCCGAGTCAGGTAATTTTCCTCGTGATAGATCCTCCCCATCCAGCCCGGGTATTTCCAGGAACTGGTTCCCATAAGCACATTCTGACGGGCGAGGGCTTCGAGCGCGGTGGCAAGACGCGAAGGAGGTTCAGCAAACAGGGATAGCGTTGACATAGTGGTGCGATCAGTGTAAGAGTTTATACTAGTATGCTTACCGAGCGTCAGCAAGCCTTCTACGACTTTATCGTGGATTTCCGCCGCGAGCACGGATGTTCACCATCCATTCCGGAAATGCAAAAGAAGTTCTCCATTGCCAGCCCTAACGGGGTTACTGGGCATTTACAAGCTCTTGAAGCGAAGGGTTTCATCAGGCGGGCGCAACGAGGCTCGCGACAAATCGACTTAACCAGCGCCACGGCGCAGCCCCTATCGTTGCCATTATACGGTCAAATCCCGGCCGGTCCGCCGCAACATTACGCCGCCTCGAGACCCGAAAGCTGGATGAGTATTGACGAGCAAACACTGGGATTTAAGCCTAAGGTAGGCTGTTTTGCCCTTACCGTGCGCGGGGATTCGATGAAAGATGCGGGTATCCTAAATGGCGATACCGTGATTATTGAGCCGAACCCTTCGCCCGATCCCGGGCGCATTGTTGTCGCCCTGATCGACGGGGAAAGCACGTTGAAACGTTTGGTGCAGGTTAAAGGAAAGTGGTTCTTGAAATCCGAAAATACTGCGTACCCTGAGTTGATTCCGCGTTCAGAACTGGTGATTCAGGGTGTCGCCCGCACGGTGATTCGACGACTGGATTAAATTAGAGCTTGTCCCATTTGCCGGTATTTTCAAGAAACTATTCCGCGCGAAAATTATCGCGTTTAAAACGAAGTTGGTCCAAGTTGCCGCCTCTTGGCCTGGACTGGGAGAACCTCGCCTAATGGTTTAAGTTCATGAAATGAAACATCAAAATGAGGCGTTTGGGCCATTTTGGGGCAATAAGGCCATCTATGATGGAGTCGGAAATTGCTTTGAAACCCTGTGTTTATTGGCGATTTTTAGCTATGGGACAAGCTCTAGCTAGCCGGGCTTAGTATCTTTGTGACCATCTCAGAGAGTACGCGGGGAACGAACGGCTTTTGCAGAAACCAAACGTTAGCCTGCAATCCTGGCGCCAGCGTCTCCACAGCGAATGGATATCCGCTGTAGAGCAGTACCGGAAAACCAAAACCATCCTGGCGCAATTTTCCCAGTAAATCGACTCCTGTCATCCCATCGGACAAGTTCAGATCGATAATTGCCAAATCTACGACTGGTGCACTTACAACCGGAACGGTCAAAAGCTCCAAGGCATATTCCGCACTTGGAGCAAGTTTGACAGCGTATCCGGATCGGGTAAGGTATCGATCCAGCAAATCAAGCAGTGACTGCTCGTTTTCTACTAACAGTAGACGATTCGCCATGACCTACCACAGAGAGAGCGGAATGGAACCGGGGCTAAAACCAACTCCGAAGGATAAACGGAAACCATCGCGGTTTAGCGCAGTCAAGTCACCCTGTTCAAAATGGCGGTGATCAGCGCGAACAAAGGCGTGAGCGTGCAGGAAATTCAATTGGCGGGTTACCCCACCACCAAGCAGAAGCGACTTGTATGTCTGCAAACTACGAGTCAGACTGCCGTATTGCGTATAACCAACGTTCACACCAAAATTCCAAACGCGTTCGGCAGTATGGCTGACCGTGACGGATCCTGTGGATTGACGGCTCGTCAGGAAGATTCCGTTTCCAGGACTGACACCCTGAGAAGCCCCGACGACGACAAAGGTCTGCCTGTGTCTATATTCCAGTGACCCGGAATAGCCTGGAATATAGTTGACGCGGTAGAAAGCTTCGGTACCAGAGGAGCGACCCAAAAGCAGGGCAATCAGTGGATCAAGTTGAACACGGACACTGCCCAAACTCTCCAGACGATAAGCGGAAACGCCGAACTTTGCGGTCCAGTCGCGAGTTAATCTTCGGGAAACGTTAACGGAAGCGCTATGAATGTCAGTGGCGCCGAATGTTCCCCGGAACTGAAAATGATTGAATTGGTAACCGCCGCCAATACTGGTCGATTTATTGATCAGATAGCTGACACTGCCGTCTCCAGTAAAACCATTTAATTCAGCCAGTCCACGATTGGCGCGACGTGTCACAAGGCCCGAACCACCGAATCTGGCGGAAAGACGCTGAGATTTCATGTAGGACAAGTGCCCGGAAACTTCGCCGTAATTCGCTCTCGAATTGAGCACTTCGTTATTAGGAACGTTCAGGAAGTTCGTATCGAAAGGGACGTAGGACTGCAGCGCGCCAAGTACGCGATTGGTTGTTCCGGCCGCGATTTCACTACTGAAGTACCAGGAACGATTGAATTGATGATTGGCTGCCAGCGAAAGTGCCACATTTGACCCGTTTATAGCCCCATTCGATGCATAGTTGACGTAATCCCCACGCAAATTCACGCCGATGGAATCGCGCTTCCAGACCTTGGTGCCATAAACACCAAATGCGCCTTCAACACCGTAGGAAGGCTTGGTTTCGTACACACCTGCGCTGTTCACCCTCGACACTGCGTTGCTATCGTAGGCGGAGCTAATACTGGCAAACGGGCGAATTCCTTGAGCACCACGCCCAATCCTGTCTCCACTTCCGCCACCACCCATCGTTGCACCGGAACCAAAACCAGAGAATTGCGCCCAACTCATCGGAGCCGCTATTAACATCATCCATCCAATCAGTAGTCGCAAAGGTCCTCCAAAAATCCGCTCTCTATGCATATCGGCATCTGCTGCCTGCAACTTTAAGGCAAACTACGTATTACTATGAACAGATTTCATATGACGGAAATCTTCTTCCGGCCATAAGAAAACTGGACATACTTCAGTTAGTCTACCAGAGGTACTGAGCGGACTATAACTGTTTCTATTTGGTAGTAGTACGCAGCAAACGATCAAAAGCCGCTCGGAACAATCCAGAAGCTTTCCCGCCAATCCCCGTTGGCCGGAATACTCTGCATATTGCGATATTTTCCCGCAGCAGCCAGATTGAAGCCATTGGTGATCATCGTCATCGGTTCAAAGCAGATAAATTCGCGGCCCTTATCAAGTGGTGCATAAATCACCGAAACCGGAAATTTTTCCCCGTAAAGTACTGTGACCTTCTGCTTCACTCCTTCTACGGAAAATGAAGCTTTGCCTTGTTGGTCCCGCTCCAGACCAGTAAATACGTCGTCGAGCATCGTCTTTCCCAATTCCATCGGGTTCGGAAACTTGTTGGGAGTCACCGCCCCGGTGGGGGTCAGTTTCTCGTTCAACGTAACGTGCTGACGCGCCGAAGAAGTGAGCTTCCACTTGTCGCGAGGCGCGTCATGCACCTGATAATAGGCATGGAAACTAATGGAGACCGGCATCGGTTCCACCGAGTGGTTCACGATGTAGGTTTCGCATTCCACCTTTCCATCGACCAGGCGGTAGGTCATCTCAATGGTGTGGGCAAACGGGAATTGCGCCATCCACTTCGGGTACTTATAGAATTCAAGGCGACTGGTCACTCGCGCACCCTTGGCGTCAGCTTCCACTTTGATCACTTCCCATTCCGAGGCGAACACCAACAAACCATGAATAGGCTGGCCAAATACATCGTTGCGGTAATTCTTTAAATCCGGGTTCAGGTGATATTTCG
The DNA here is from genome assembly GCA_038220135.1 of Bryobacterales bacterium. GTDB lineage: Bacteria > Acidobacteriota > Terriglobia > Bryobacterales > Bryobacteraceae > JANXSF01. The sequence continues at coordinate 8,267 of JBBRJC010000001.1, forward strand.
CACCATTGACAAAGTAAAAATTCTGATCGATACGGTTCGCCCAAGGTGCCAGAAACGGATTGCCCACCTGAGTTGGCTTGGCCTTCAATTCGGCAAGCGTTTTGTATGGAGACCAAAACACGTCTTTGCCGTTCACCTGTAGCGAATAGGCATTGTTTCCAATTGAAGGAACCACGGAAAGCACCGTGTTCTTTTCACTATCGGTAAGACGCACCACTTCAATCGCGTCGACAGTTACTTTTTGCGCACTATAGCGCGAAGCAGCATTGCTCATAAGGGGTAAAAGGAGAAGAAGAAAAAGTAAGAGTTTCAATTGTCGTACCGGTCCCTGAGATCGAGTTCGGTATCTTCCTGACAGCACCAACAAGAGCCAGGAGTATAAGTGCGAATAAAGCAGATGTCGCACCAATAAGTGACAAACAGCTTCTGCCCGCCCTTGTGGACATACATCGCTCTAGTGTGGATTGGGCCCACCTCAAATGCACCCATTGAAGTCGGTGTGCCGATCAGTTCAAAGTCCATGTCTCGGACTCGCGGGTCGAGCAAAACACCCATCGTGGATTCATCGCCGCGAAGGGGGATCAATTCAGCCGCCGAAACGGCTAGCATTGGCTTGCCAGGCGCTGCAAGTTTCAAGCGGCCGCGAATGGACTCGGTTTTCCCTTCCCCAAACAGCGGCACCAATGTCGCGAAATAAGCCAGGACTGACCGTCTATGCACTAGACCCATTATAGCGCCGAAAGCGGCTATTATTTTTCTTCCGCCTCGCCCGCTTCCAGTTCACCCTCAACCTCTGCCGGGGTGGCGTAATAGTAGGAGTGGTAGTAAGTGTACTTGGAGTAAAGTTCGCCACGGCGGGCACCATTTACTGCAATACCCAGAACGTTGTTTTCACACAGCGACTGCAACGCCCGAGTGACGGAATCAATCGTGGTAGTGCCGATGCGGACAACCAGCAAAGTGCCGTGACACATGGTGGACAGCAGGTTCGCGTCGGCAGCAAACAACAGCGGCGGGCTGTCGAGAACGATCCAGTTGAACACTTCCGGCAATTTGTCGAGAAGTGTTTTCACATCCTGCAAGTTGAGCAGTTCGAGAGGATTAAGGACAGCTTCTCCCGCAGGCATCAGAAAGAGGTTGGTGCCCGCAACTTTTTTGATGATCTGATGCAATTCTGCGCGACCAAGCAAGTAATCGGTGAGCCCAGGGCTACGATCAATCTGGAAAAGTGAATGGACGATTGGACGGCGGAAATCGAAATCGGCAAGCAACGTGTTGTTGCCAGCCAGGTGCGATTCAGCGAGTGCCAGATTGACGGCTGTAAAGGATTTGCCTTCAGCCGGTGAAGGGCTTGTAACAACGCAGGTGTGCGTGGGTTGCAAACTTTGCAAGTGGTTCAAACGGGTGCGCAGTGTGCGGAATTCTTCGCTCGGCGGATCGTGCGGCTTTGTGGCATCGATCAGGTGCGAATCGGCCAGAGGTTGAAACGGGACTTCCTCAATCCGGTCCAGCAAATCAGTCAAATCGACCGTATGCATCGCCGGCAATGCCTGGAAGCGCAATTGAGGACGGGAAATCACTGGCGGCTCTTGCTGATAGTTCCCTACAAAATCATTGCTGACGGCAGCGGCGCTATCGTATTGTCTGGGTTCCAGATTCTGTGGACGGGCCATGGGAGGAGCGGCAGGTGGTGGATAAGCGGCCATCACTTGCGCCAGTTGCGGCGATTTCGGCGCTGAAGGGGGACGCGCAGGCGGCGGCTGAAAACCAGTCTGCTCAGCGCGTTTCAATGCATCATGTACTCGGCTCATTCCAAATGCCTTCCTTAAGAACTACAGTCAATTATGATAAGTGGACCACGGTTTCAACAAACATCGAAACGCTTACAATCTGGTCGAGAAATAATAAAATACAGAACCGGCCATAACCACAACTCCAAGAATTGTAGCCGTGGACCAGGCAAGCCATGTTAACCTTCTACGCCTGCGAACCACCAAATCGTTCTCAAGAAGCGGTACACAACCCAAAATTGTCAACTGCGTATACGCCCTAACGTCTTTCAGATTCTTCAACGCAGTGTCCTTCATTTCGCGGCCACCGGCCAGGAACAAACCAAGCAACAAACCAGCCGCTGTACCGGCACCAATGATCATGTAACGATTCGGGTCACTGGGTGTCAAAGGCAATGAGGCAGGATCGAGCATTTCGAGCGTTTCACCTTGCTTGCGGCCAGTGATGATTGTGGCGCGCTCAGAAATAGTTTTCTTCTCGCTCATGTCCTGATAATTGCGCTTCGCTTGCTCGTAGTCGCGGCTCAATTCCTGAAACTTCTGATCGGAAACCGGAGTAGCATCCAATCGGGATTGGAACGACTTTGCCTGTTCGTTCAAGCGCTTCACTTCTTTGGTGTATTCTTCCTGTTCGGTTTCTTTCGCCTTCATCGCAGCGATAATCTGAATATCGGTAGCCTCAAGACCTCTTGCTTCACGCGACATGGGAACAGTCTTTTTCGGGCCTTCCTTAGGTACAGCGCTGGCTTCGAGCAACTTTGCTGCCGCGTCGTCCTTGAGAATGGCATCACGTTGGCGCTTGGCAACTGCCAGCATGCCTTCGTAACGCTTCACATCCGGGTGAACATCGGTGTAATGTTCACGAGCCTGAATCAGATTATTTTCCAATTGCTGTACTTCGCGCTCTTTCTCCAACAGTTTGTCGTTACGCTTTTCAACAGCAGCTGCCATTTGTGGCGTTTCCTGCGGGTTCTTCGCCGTGGTGAGTTGGTCACGTACCAGACGCTGCTGCGTTTCAAGCATCAGCTTTTCCTGATTCACGCGGCTCATCGCAGCATTCAAAGATTGCATGCGTGTCTCGATTGATTGCAACGTGCTCAAGTTGGATTGGCGGTCTTCGGGAGTGCGGCCAGAGTAGGCAATCTTAAATGCGGTCCAGTTCGATTCGATCGATTCCAATTTCTTGCGCGCCGTTTCCTGCTCTTCCTTCAAGAAGTTAGTTGCATTTTCGTTCTGGCTCAGAGACTCCCGCGAGTTTTCTGACAAAAAGCGGCCAACCAGATCCTGACAAACTTTCTGGGCAATGTAGCGGTTCTCATAGGAGAAGCTCAGCGAAAAAGCACCATAAGCCTTCTTCTCACCAGCAGCTGAGGCAATTGCCATCGTGCGCACGTCGCCAATCTTGATCGCCTTGCTGCGCATTTCTTCGATGATGTCTTCAATCGGCAAGCGCTTAATGTCGCGCGGATAAAGACCGTAGGTTTGAATGATGTTGGTAAGGGTTGCGCGGCTCAAGATGTTCTGTGCCATCGAATTGATGCGCTGTGCCATGTCTGTGTTGACATTAGATCTCACCAAATTTTCAGAAATCTGTGGCGGGGTAACACGCACCGCAGCAGCGGAAATAAATGTATCAGGCCACAAAAACGCGGCCACAACCGAGATTACCAGGCCGGCAAACATCGGTCCAAAAATCCAAGCTTTGTGGCGTCGCGCCGCATCAATGTAGTCATCAACATCCATCGCCCGGCGACTTACCGGTATATAGTCAGAACCTTGCATCTTGCTTCTCCGATTTGCTCTAAAAAAACTATAGCCTTCCAGCAGCTATTAACAGGTCTATCAACAGACCCAATCTACGACTGTTCCTACGGAACTGCCGCTATTGAACCACCACGTGATCGCCATTTTCGAGTAGAATGTTTTGTTCCATTTTCTTGCCCTTGATCACGTCCTGGTAGTTGAACAAGATTCTCTTGCCCTTGCGAACAACCCAGATTTTCTTCCGATTGGCGAATTCACGAAATCCACCTGAACCATCGAGAGCCTCAAGCAATGTCGTTGGCACGATCAAAGGATAGACACCCGGGCGCAATACTTCCCCTACAAGGTAGTATTTCTTGCTGCCGATCTGGCGCAATCCAACCATCACTTCAGGACGTTGTACAAATTTCGAATACCCTTTGATGATCTCGTCTTTCAAATCATTGGGAGTCTTATTGGACGCATCCAACTCACCAGCCAGAGGCAAAGTGATTCGTCCGTCAGGACGCACTACAAACACGCCAGACAATTCAGGTTCACGCCAAACCTTGATTTCAATTACATCTTCAGGGCCAATTTTATAAGAGTTGGGATCAACCGGAGCCATCGCCCCTACAATTGTGGTTGTGCCGTCCTGCTTGATTGCACTTGCTTCTCTTTCCGGTGTCTTCTGTTCCTGCTGCTTATCTTCCCGATTTTTCTTTGCAGCCGTAGGATCAGGTGCCTGGGCCACCAAAGCAGCCGCTGTCAGCAGGGACAAAAAAAGATGAGTCGTGATCTTCGCCATCGTTCAATCTCTCGCATTTTCCGCGCCGCAAGTCGAGCTGCGACAACAGATATTTTTCATCTTCTCATATGTTAAGTGCATTTTTTCCACACTTGCTCTCAACTAAGAACTCGTCCACCATTGTATAACAAGAAGCCCGTTAGCTCAGTTCCCAATTAGTACTACGACTGACCGGGATACATTACATCATAAAGTACTCGGAGATAAAATGCAATACTTCCTAGCCAAGACCGATCCCGACACTTATCACATCGACCAGTTTGAGAAAGATAAGAGAACTTGTTGGGATGGCGTGCGAAATCCCCAGGCCATCCAGGCGATTAAGGCGATGAAACCGGGTGATACTATCTTCATCTATCACAGTATGGGTATGGCCGCCATCGTTGGATTTGCCCAGGCCACCTCTCTTCCCCGCCCTTCACCAACGGATGTAAAAAGTTGGGTGATCGATTTGGAATTCAAAGGCCGCCTGGAGCCCTCCACAACTTTACGCGAAATTAAGGAATCAGGGCTGTTCGCCGATTGGGCGCTGGTACGGCAAAGCCGTTTATCTACAATGTCTGCGCCGGAAAACTTCGTGGCCTGGATGAAACAGAAATACCCTAAAGCAAAACTTTAGTATTGAAACAAGGGGGCGGATCAGGCTGTCCCCCACGGGAAAGCTAAGTGCTTTGCGGACTACATATCCATATAAGGCATTGCTGGAGCTTTGCCCAATAGACGCGAGTACACGGTCAGCGCCCCGCGATGGTGCGCCGTGTGTTCGTTGATTGCACCAAAAATTACATACCGCGGTTGCGTGCCCATAATTGGACCCTCCGGCAACAGAGCGCTCCAATCGGAATCGGAATGCGCTTCAATTATCGTGGCAGCTTCGTTAAAAGCCTCTTCCAACCAGGTGCGGGCCGCCGTTAATGAAGTGATGCCACGCACTTCGGCATCCATGGTTTCATGATCCATGTCAAATCCGTTCGGTGAAAATGCACCTTCCATAAACCACTCAATCGTTTGGGCTGTGTGCGCAACCTGCGCGGCAACAGTGAACATGCCTTCACTAGGGGCAAAATTGGAATCCGCTTCTTCAAGGACTCTAGTGGAGCGGTCAAAAAACTCTTTCATTGCGTCAAGCTGGCTCTGCAGTTTTTGTTTATTCATCTTACTTTCCTGTTTCTTAGGATATTCCATTTGGACCCGTGAATGGTCTGCAAGCATAACTCCGGTGAATGATCGGCCTAAATAATTTTACGCGCTTCTTCCAAAGTTGGCTTGTTCACAATGCCGATTCCCCCCACAGGACCATTGTCCACCATCGGGCCAGCCAGAAAGTATTTTCCTGACTCAACTTTCAGCCAAAGTATGCCAGATGCTTCTCGGCCAGCTTAATCCCCTTCGCAAATGTCTTTGAACTGAGCAAGTAATTCCGGAGCCCTCAAAACGCAAAAAGCCCGAACCTGCACAGTAGCAGATCCGGGCTTTTAGCTTATTACACTACCAGGTAATTTTCAACGACAATTGCCAGGACCGCGGAGTGTCCTGACCCGTGATTGTTCCCCATGCCGCACTGGTTGGATCGGTATTAGGATCATACAGATTGGGATGGTTCAAGGCGTTAAATGTTTCCGCACGGAACTGAGTGGTTACCCGTTCAGTAATGCGGAAATTTTTGATCAGCGAAAAGTCCCAACGATCCTGATTTGGACCGCGGACCGAACTGAACCGAAGCGAGAACTGGCGTAAATTCGAAGCCAGCTGTCTTACACCGTTGGTTTCAAAACCAGCTAATGCCGCCGGTGTAAACCAAGCGTCAACATTACGTTTGTCTTTCGGTTGTACGATGTTCTTCAGATCGCCATTGAAAATACGGTTTCCAAAGCCAAGAGGTGCCCCACTTTGGTGTTGGTACAATCCACCAACCTGCCATCCGCCAGCTACGAAATCAACGGCACGATGCCATTGTGAACCCCATTTGCGCTTTTGGCCAAACGGCAGTTCCCAAATCCCGGACCCTGTCAGGCGATGCGTACGATCAAGTCCAGCCAGACTTTCATAAGGTCTGGAATCTGCCGAATTGAGAAATTCAGTAGCCTCCATCGCTTTCGCCCAGGTATAAGACGCCTGAACGGTCCAGGCATTGGCAAAGCGCCGTTCAATACGCGACTGCAGCGAGTGATACCAGGAATAGCCAGCTGGATCGCCAACCAATTGAACGCTGGAAAACTCACTGTAATTGCGCAGCAAGCTGGCACGGGAAATGACGGTTCCAAAAATCGGGTTCAGGCCGCTGTAAGGGTTAGGGTAGGTCTTGCCCAGGAAGTCGATGGTCGCTTGATCGCGAACCGGCGAAGTGCTCAGGTATTGTGCAGGAGTGTAGCTCAACTCACGGTTGATGTTCAGGCGCGTATTGCGGTTGCCAACGTAGCTCACTTCCACCATAAACTTCAAGGGGAACATCTGTTGCAATCCCAAACTCCAGCGCTGTGAATAAGGATGGCTTCGTCTGTCAGGAAAGAACGTAACGCCCTGGCCAATGTTGGTGAGCAATCCAGCAGTGTTGCCGGCTGGTTTGATCAACCCTGTTGGGAATGGATTGGCGTTAGTAGCGATATAGGTGATGCCGTTATCCAGTGAAGCCTGGATCGGAGTTGCCTGCGAATAGCCGGTAAGGTTCGTATTCGAGTAGTTCACACCTATCGAGGCAGTGAAAATGCCAAATCCGCCCCGGATAATCGTTTCCGGACGAAGCTGGTAAGCAAAGCCAATGCGAGGCTGGAAGTTCGTCTTTTCAGGCTGCCAGTAGTTGCGGCCGTTCGGACTGACGCCTGCATAAGTTAAACCGCCGAAAGCCTGAAATTGAGCGGCAGGCAGTTCTGGGATCGGGTTGGCCGCATATTTTGCCTTAGCGGCAGTATTTAATGGATTAGCAGTCGTACCCGCAAAGTGGATGGCGGAACGATTGAAGCGCTCGGTTATCGGCGTTTCGTATTCATAGCGCAATCCCAAATTAACGGTAAGTTTGCGAGACACCTTCCAATCGTCGTGAACGTATAATGCCCAATACTTGTCCTGTTCCACATAGCTATCAACAAGGCTCATGCTGCCCGCGGGTATGCCGAAAAGCATTGCCGCCAACTCGCCACCAGCGGTGGGACTAGCTGCAGTGTCATTTGCCTTGGTGAAATTGGCGCTGTAGGAATATTGTGGAGAAAGCGCTGCGCCGTAGCGATTGCGGCTTTCACGGTAGACGCGGAATTCCGGTCCGAAGCGAACCGTGTGGTTGCCTTTGAGCTTGGTAAAATTGCCCACAAACGAATTTGTGGTGGCTGCGGTGTAGCCGTCCTGTGATTCCCAGGCAGCGATCGGGGTAAACTGACCCGCAGCTACGTTAGGCAGGGTAGCCCTTTGTTTATCAGGCAGTTGCGAGAGCAAAGTGGAAGAAAGTCCTAGCTTTGAAAGATCAGCACCCTGAGAAGCGCGGCGCTCCGGGAAATCCTGGAAGGTGAATCCGTAGCGGAAGTTCAATAGAAAGCTAGGGCTGAAGACATAAACATCGTCTAAAGCTATACCTTTATTGTTGCGATTCAAGATAACGCCGCGAACGTCGTTGTTGAAGTCGCGATTCTTATCTTCCTGCCAATAATCACGATGCAAACGGAAGAAAACACGATGCTTGTCGCTAAAGGCATGGTCGAAACGAGCCAGCCAAACCCAATAATCCTCCAGCGCTTTCCCTGAACGATAGAAGTTGTTGCGGAAATCCTTCGTACCAGCTTGATTAGGAAGAGGATAAAGGTTAATGAAGTTCAGGCCGACCTGATCCAAACGCGATGCAGGAATGATGTTGTTGGGAACTGGCGTCCGAACATAACGGCCATCGGTAAGCGTGGTGCTCTTGGGATCATAAAATTGATACCCAGCCCCAAGGCCCAGGAACTCTGAAAGATCGCCATTGTGCATCTTAGCCGTAGGAACGGTGCTGGTCGCATTGCCGCCCGAATCAGGATTGCCAAACTTGTTGGCTTCATAAGCGAAGAACCAGAACGTCCTGTTCTTACCGTTATAGAGTTTGGGAAGAAAAACAGGTGCGCCTGCAGAAAATCCGTATCGATTATCCTGATAAATAGATATCGATTGACCTGACCGATTCTGAAAGATTGTCGGAGCATCCAGCGCAGAGTGACGAAACCATTCATGCACTTCGCCATGAAGTACGTTTGTGCCCGACTTAGTGGAAACATTTACAGTACTGCCCATAGTGTGGCCAAGCGAGGCATCAAACGCTGCCGTCTGTACCTTGAATTCGCTGATCGCCGTCTGAGGAGGCGAAAAAGCTACCCGAGGCGCAGTGCCGTCACTAAAGGTGTTGGACACACCGTCAATTGAGAATTCATTCTGATTGTTGCCGCCGCCGTCTGTTGAAAAGGAGGATGGGGCGGAATTGAATCCAGCTTTGCGCAAACGCAAGTTGGTCCCGTTCACGGTTCCAGGAGCAAGGTGAACCAAGTCCATCGCGTTACCGGCGAACTGAGGCAATTCCAGCACGCGGCGCTCATCGATAACCTGGCCAAGCGAGGCGTCAACAGTTGAAAGAAGTGGAGTGGTATCTTTTACTTCGATGGTTTCACTGGTGGCACCAACAGTCAGCTCAACGTTCACTTCAATGCTGTCCTGAATGCGGACTTGAACCCCAGGCCGGACCCACTTTTTGAAACCCGACATCTCGCAGGTAATCGTATATTTACCGGCAAGAAGATAAGGAAGGACAAAATTTCCAGAGGTGTTGGTTCTGGCTGATGCTGATACGCCAGTATTATCGTTGAGGATTCGGATTTCAGCGTTGGCAATAACGGCACCGGTGCTATCGGATACACGACCTAAAACTGTGCCACGAGGATCCTGCGAAAATAGCGGAAAAGCGGCGAAAAGTAACGCCACGGCCACATGGCCTGGCGATCGACGGGAAAGTAACATCTCTATTAGACTCCTGCCACAGCTGCATGAAATGGGCAGCAAAGTGGGTGGTATAGCATCAGAATACGGTCTGCCAGAGCGTTCATACAAGTGAATTCGCTGAGAAATCGATGTGAAACATACTGTTCGGGTGGGATATACTCGCAAGTACGGTGGCAACGGGAACAAAATTCGGTCCGGAGCTTGTGCCTTCACAGGCAAATCACTCCATTGGGGAAGCTGATGAACGGCATGTGATTTTGCACAGAATTGCATCGAGTCCAGCTTTTCAGAAATCAAACCGGTTGCGCGACCTGCTCCTATATATAGGGGAACGCAGTTTGCGTGAACCGCACATGGCGATTCGGGAACAGGAAATTGGTGTTGAAGTCTTTGGCCGCCCGGTCGATTTCGACACCAGCCAGGATACCCTGGTTCGCGTGCAGGCTTCGCAGCTCCGCAAACGGCTGCAGCGTTACTTTGAAGAAAACATTGATGAAGCGGTAATTGTAGAAATCCCCAAAGGTGCCTACAGCCTGGTTTTCCGTCCCCGGGATTTGGAGATTCCCGAACCACCGGCGGTCGAGAAACAGGTTGCGGCACAAAAATTCTCGCGCCCGATGTTAGTGATCGGTGCGCTGATGGCCCTGCTATCGATTCTCTCAATTTCACTGGCGATTCAGAATCACGATTTGCGGCAGAAAGCTAACTTCGGGTTAGGCTACAAGCCAACTGTGGATAAGTTGTGGAAGCAGTTGTTTGGGAATAATCGGCATACTTACCTGGTTTTGGCGGACACGAACCTGCTGACATTTGAAGATACAATTCAGCACCAACTGTCGATTCCGGAATATCAGAACAAGAATTTCGAGCGGCTAGCCGAGCGCGTGGAAGATCCCAACATCCGACGCCTTCTGCTGGCTTATCTGAATAGGTCCGCCACAACCATGGGTGATGCCAATATCGCCAAGAGAATGGGGCTGGTATTTGCAAGTAACCAGACCATTTTTGACGCGGTTCTGGCGCGCGATATGACGATTTCCCAGGTTGCGTCAGACAATACAATCCTCATCGGAAGCCGGCGGGCAAACCCCTGGGTGATGCTCTTCGAGGATAAGCTGAACTTCCAAACTGTTTTTACCGAGAGCCCCAGAGGTGTGGCGTTCATTAACACCGTGCCCAGCGCAGGAGAGTTGGCCAGGTACGCGGGCGATTGGAGCCGAAAAGGATACTGCCGCGTAGCGTTTCTGCAAAGCACGAAAGGTACAGGAAACGTGTTACTGATTTCTGGAACTGATGTGGCCTCCAGCGAAGCCGGCAGTGAATTTGTAACCAGCGAAGGGGCGATCATGAAACTGCGAGATCAATTAGGAGTGGGTAGCTACGAAGCCCTCCCCCATTTCGAGGTCCTGCTGGAAACTCAGTTGGTGAACAACACGGTGTCTCAATATAAACTGGTTTCAGTGAGACGGAAATAAGGATTGGAAGGAGAAACGCGGTGGGAATCGAGATCCGCTGGCCGGCGCGAACAAAAGTCGCCACCTCCCCCGAGTTTAGCGCCCCCTGACCACACCAGCTCGCGGATATCTTTCTCTGTTGTATCAGTTGCAGGCGCGAACCGCTACTAAAAAAAGCACCTCTTGAGCAAGTTTTTATATACTATTAATCAACGACTTAGAAGGGTTGGCCTGTGCCAATCCTGTGGATAAATCATAATGGCTATTAAATGTGTTGGACGAAATGCTCTTTCCGGCGAAGCAATCGTGCTCGAAGCCGAGGCGGCGATCACGCACTGTGAACCGGTTTTAGGGAAAATCGAAGAGGATCTGCCCTACCTCGCACCCGGATTCATTGATATTCAGGTTAACGGGTTTGCCGGAGTTGACTATAATTCCGCTCAAACGAGCATGGAGGAGATTGCCCGTTCGATTCATGTGATCTACTCAACCGGCGTATCCCGGTTTTTCCCAACCGTTATCACTGGTGCGGCTGACGATATGCTGGGTGCCCTGCGCAATTTGGAAAAGGCCCGCGAAACACTACCTGAAGGCATCGCCATCGAAGGTTTCCACGTGGAAGGGCCACACATTTGCGCCGATGACGGCCCCCGTGGAGCTCACCCCAAGCATTGTGTGCGCAAGCCAGACGTCTCAGAATATCAACGATGGCAAGAGGTTACACATGGAAATATAAAGTTAATCACGATAGCCCCGGAGTGGCCTGAAGCACCACATTACATTGAAGCGCTGGTGAACGACGGCGTTGTAGTATCAATCGGACATACAGGCGCAAATCGGGAACAAATTCAGGCGGCGGTATCGGCCGGAGCCACTTTGTCAACGCACTTGGGCAACGGGGCGCACGGGGTAATGGCACGTCATCCGAATTACATTTGGGAGCAGATGGCTGAGGACCGGCTAGCCGCCGATTTCATTGTGGACGGCATACACATCGGCGAGAGTTTTCTCAAGGTTGCTTTAAGAGCGAAAGGGCTGGAGCGATCTATTCTGGTAACCGATGCCAGCTCACCAGCAGGTGCCGCGCCAGGCCGCTACAAATTGGGCGAACAGGAAGTGGATCTGACGGAAGACAATCGAGTTGTGCTTGCTGGGCAGACACGCCTGGCGGGTTCGGCGTTACGCATGGATCGGGGTGTGGAAAACCTGATGAAGATAGCGGGGCTTTCACTTGCGGATGCGATCACGATGGCGACGCGAAATCCGGCCAGGATCGGTCGTGTGGGTGGACGAATTCGTGGGCTGGTGCCCGGTGACCGCGCGGATGTGGTTATGTTTACATTAGATTCCAAGGAAAAACGAATCAAAGTGTTGAAGAATTGGGTGTCTGGAAAGCTGGTTTACGAGGCGTAAACAATGTTCGGCTATGCGGAAAAAACGTTAACAAGTAGCATGGAGTGCTTCCGATGGCCAAGGGGCTCAATGCGGTTGCCTTGATTCAAGTCAAACGGTCTGTATGAAAGGGAGATCTCATTTGAAACTCGCATTCTTAATGTTTTGTGCCATTGGTTGCACACAAATTGTTTGGGCTCAACCTGAAAGCACCGTTGTCCGGACTCTTGAAGGTGTGGCGAACCTCACAATTCAAAGATATGAGCCGCTAGCGAGGCAAGCCAGGTTGTCTGGAAATTTTGCTGCCCGAGTTTTGATAGCAGCGAATGGCAGTGCTCAAGGATTGTTACTTGACATCGTTCGTCGGAGCATTGGCGAATCGTCATATCACCCTAATTGCCGGAACACCACTATGGAAATTCTGTTTGACTTCAAGATCATTGGTGAGCCAACCAATGCAAGCCTTTCGTTCTCTTGCCCGAATCGCTTCACCTTTACCGCGCAGCCGGATCTGCCCATTGCAGATTGAAATTCACTATTCAGATTCCTTTATGATACCAAGGCGATGCTGGCGGGAAGAAGCTGGGAAGGGGTGTCATCTCCGCAATTAACACCTGTAACGTTATCTCCTTCCGCCTCCTCTAGTACTTCCAGCCAGCCAGTACCAGCCAGAGCGATCACGCCCCAGTGCCTGATATTTCTCGTTTCCTTCCCATAGCTTACAAACCCAGCCCCGCAGCACCCTCGAGCCCCCTGCTACTCTCGAAACCAGAAAAGGCAACCCATCATGGTTGTCTTTTCCCATTTTCGAACCCAAGGAGCCCGCCATGTCCACCGCCGCACAAATCACCGCCAACCAGCTCAACGCCCAATCCTCCACCGGCCCACGCACCGCTGAAGGCAAATCCGTCGTCTCCCAAAACGCCACAAAGCACGGCCTAACCGCCACCTACCCCGTCATCCGCACCCCGGAAGAACAAACCCAATTCGACGAAATGTCTGTTGCTTTCCTAGAAGAACTCCGCCCCTACACTCCGTCAGAACAAACCCAATTCAAACAGCTAATCCTGGCCGCCTGGAATATCGACCGCTGTCATCGCCTCGAAGCCGAACTAGCCGATGCAACCGGAACCGACCCACTTCTCGACGAAACCGCCTATAAAACCCTAGCCCGCATCGAAGCCTACCGCCTCCGAGCCGAACGCCTCTTCCACCGCAACCTCAAGGAATTAAAGACCATAGATAAGAATCGCTACATCCCGCAAATCAAACCCAATTTCCCAGCGCCCATCTACTCCGACGGCCCCCGCACCACTCCAAAAGTAGGCCGCAACGAGCCTTGCCCCTGCAAGTCCGGCAGAAAATTCAAATTCTGCTGCATCAACAGCCGCACCGGCAAAATGTGAAAAGGAGGATTTCGTATTCCTCGGCGGCCATCAAATGCATATTTCGAACTCATTAATTTCTTTCGCGGACGGTGGCTTTGAATCCGAGATGCGCAACGGACTTTGCGGCCATCATCGCCTCAAGACGAAGACGTTGAGACAATCTACTTGGGTCACAATTGGGCAGGATGTAACCACGAATCGCACGCTCATCAGGCATATTTATTGACATCACAATGATGCACTTAACTTCCCAACCTAGAGGTACTATCAGTACCCTTGTCTACAATTGGCCCTAGCATAGTACTAAAAGTTGATGTAAACTGTTAAGTATGCTGCGTCTTCGAAGCAGCTAGAGAAACTATATTCATGCTCAACGGAGGCAAACCGCTTATGTCAAGGCCAACTCTCCCCCTGGTCCTTATGGCTGCCCTCACAGGTTACACTGTATTCGGTCAGGGTTTAACAACAACTGCAACTAAAGATGACTGGGAAGAAATCAACTTCGCATTCGATTCAGCTACGCTGGTCGACGGCTATCCCAGCCTACTTCGTTTGTCCGAACTTTTAGGTAAAAATCCTACCTACAAGGTTCGTTTGTCAGGTCACACAGACTGGCACGGTTCTAAGAAGTATAACCAAAAGCTGGGCGACGCCCGCGCTAAAATGGTGAAATCGTTCCTGGAAAAGTATGGCGCCCGGCCATCCCAAATCGAACTCACATCAGTCGCTGACGAAAAGCCGAAATCTGCGGCCAAGAACGTCGACGCTGATTTTATGAACCGTCGTGTTGAAGTGACTGTGCTTGACGGAAACGGCAAGCCGGTTTCAGCCGGTGGCGTTGGCAGCGCGATCCAAAGTCTTGAGAACACCAAGACTATGGGTGAACAGTGCTGTAGCGAAGTGCTTAAGCGCCTGGACAAGCTTGACGATATTCTGGCTGCCCTAAGAGCATTGAAAACTGAAAACGAATCAATCAAACAACAGCTCGCCGCAATGGGCGATGGCATGAAGAAAGTGAATGGAGACGTTGCAAACATGAAGGATAAGATGGCAGCTCCATCAGCCCCTCCTGTCGCCCCCATGCCTCCTATGCCACCAGTTGATTCCAGCAAGAGCTCAAACTATTCCGCCAGCAATGGGTTTGGCAAGAAGTTTAGCTTGCTTGGCTTGAATGCTGGTCCAACCGCTGACGGCAAACTTACCTTTACTGGTAAGGGACGCTTCTTCAACCCGTTCAACGAAAACCTGGCCCTGCAGTCCGAAGCTGAGTACATGTACTTCCGCGACCGCAAAGAAGGCCAGTTCGACATCGGTTTGGTTGACCGCTACAAAAACTTCCAGTTGGGACTTTTCTCCAGCTTCAAGCACGTCACCTTCAACCAGTTCCAAAGTGGTGGCACGATGGGTCAGGCAGCTTTCACGGCTGACTACATCTTTAAGCGCGGCAAACTTGGTCTGTTTGGTACCAAAGCATTTATGGATAACGCCATCGTGAATCATGCCGTAATCTCGCGCAATATCTTTGAGGACACATACCTCAAGGTTGTTGATCAGATCGGCGCACAAACCACGGTTGCACTCTATAAAGATTTCTATGCTGAAGCGAATCTTGCTTATCTCAAGAGCCGCTCTGGCAACGACAAACCGGGCGGCACGATTCGCCTTGTTAAGCCGATTAACCAACATGTGGCCGTGAGCGTGGAAGGTGGTTTCAACGAAACCCAACTAACCAAGAACGCGAACGGACGCGTGGCTTTCGGCGTCCTGTTTGGAAACTTCATCCGCCCCAGCGAATACGGCGACATGAAGGGACCAATCCCGGTTGACATTCCGCGCGTCCGCTACGAACTGCTGACCCGCCGCACACGCACTGGCAATGATCCGCCGGTGGCTGATGCTGGTCCCGATCAGATTGGTAACGACGCAGGCGCAGTCAGCCTTGATGGCTCCGGCTCCTACGATCCCGAAGGCGACCCAATCACTTACCAGTGGTTGCAAATTGCTGGTCCTGCAGTCACCCTCACCGGCGCCACTTCAGTGAAAGCCGGATTCACCTCCGCTGAATCACAGACCTACGGTTTCCGCCTGACGGTTAAAGACAGCTATGGTTCCATCGGCACCGCTCGTGTAAACATCACGACAAAGGCACCGCAGGCTGTTCGCATTCTGCGCTTTGCCGCAACCCCGGCAACGATCCGCTCAGGCGCAACTTCAGTGATCAACTGGCAAGTCGAAAATGCCGACACGGTGGAAATCACCAACCTCGGTCGCGTCGATGCCCGCCAGGGATCTTCGCAGGTTTCACCTCCGGAAACCACAACCTATAAGTTGACAGCTAAGAACAAGTCGAGCGAAGCCAACGAAACGATCACCGTTACAGTGGAAAAGCCGGCAGTCCGGATTCTCAGCTTCTCGGCATCCCCGACCAACATCAACGCAGGCGATCGCTCCACACTTTCCTGGACCACGGAAAACGCCGATACCGTTGAATTACAGACGGTAGGAAACGTGAACCCGAACGGTTCGGCACAGGTTTCGCCAGTTGAGACCACAACCTATCGTTTGACCGCCCGTAACAAGTTTGGTGAAGTGTCATCCAGCACAACCATAACTTTGAACAAGCCCGTTGTTGTTCCTCCCGGTGGCGATAAGCCACTGCCGCGGATCATCCGCTTCGATGCACTGCCACAGGAAATCACTCTTGGTCAGGCGTCGGGCTTGAACTGGGTAGTGGAAAACGCCGATACGGTAGTGATCAGCTCGCTTGGTACGGTCCCGCTAACCGGTACACGCCAAGTGGGTCCACAAATCAACACAATCTACACGATCACGGCAACCAATGTTAACGGTCAGGTTTCTTCAACTGTTGGGATCAATGTTCTTCAGGTCCCAGTAGCACCGAAGCCTGTGCAGCTAACTTCTTGCTCAATCTCTCCTTCCCTCGTTGCAAAACCAGGTGATTCGGCCCAAATTAGCTTTACGGCGCTGAATGCTACAGCGGTGACGCTGAACGGGCTTGGAGTAACTAGCCCGGTAACAGTTAATCCGTCAGTGGATACCACCTACGTGCTGACAGCTTATGGTGACAAGCAATTGACCACCGCAAACTGCTCGGTATCTGTGAAAATTGCTTCGCTGCAACCGCAGCCAGTGCCAATCGCAAATGCTGGACCGGATGTTGAGACCATTTATCGCGAGCTCATTATCGATGGTGGCCAGTCTTCGGATCCTAACGGATTGCCGCTGACCTACAGTTGGAAAGTTATCAACAAGTCAGCAGCTATTCTGGAACCAAATGCTGCCCGCACTCGGGTTCAACTGGGTTCAGATTTTGGGACCTATATTTTTGAGTTGACCGTAACTAATTCCAAGGGCCTTTCCTCGGCTACAACAGTTCGCGTCAATTTCGTATCAACCCGTCAATTGTAATCGAGAAAGCAGTCTAATTAAAAACAGGGAAAACTTTCGAGTCTTCCCTGTTTTTTTGCTCAAAATTGGCCGTCTTATAAAAATAGTTGAAAAATATTTTTAACCCTCAGTCACGGTACTGATACTCTATATCACTCATCATCCAAGAAGATCAGATCCTCTTTGCAATTGATCTCCAATCTCCGAATTTTCTCTAATTTCTGATAGTTTGCATATGTTTGACGCTTTGCGGCGCGGCCTTAGTACCGTACAGGACTACCTCATTTGGAACCGTCATCCAAAAGTTATTCACAGCCGAACCACATGTGTAGTAAGGGCTTTTCCTATCGACACCAGAATTTACCCACTTGCAAGCAGATGTTCAGACGATGTAATATTCTTAGAGCGAAGACCCTAGTTCATTCTCGGGTGAACACCTGGGTTCTTATGCTACGGCTCGATCAAAGGAGAACAACATGAAGGTTCGTTCAAACGTAAAGGCTGGCTCCGCAGTTTGGGGTGAATAGTTAGATACGGCATTTATTGCTGAAAGAAAGCAGCTTGATTCACTTCGGTGAGCCGGCTGCTTTTCTTTTTACATTTCTATTTTAATTTGCAAAATAATCGATGACTAGCGCTCAGAACGCTTTCGACCAATTGTGATCCCAAACCGGGCGAAACCTGAATCACATCCCGAGGCCCCTCACCAGCAGGCTGCCATCGCCGAAACATGCGATCGTTAACCCAGCCTGAAAAGGCGACCACTAATGGCACACCCAATGCCCCGGCTGCGTGTTGGCCCACGGAATCGTATCCCACAAAAAGCCTGCTCACCTTGATTGCCTCGGCGAAGCAGGAAAAGCTGCCCCGAAAGGTCCGAGCGCCTGTGCTTGCTGCAATTGCCAAGGCCTGAGCTGATTCAGCAGGTGAGCCCCCTTCATCGATCAAGACACTGGCGCCCATCGCCATCAAACCGCGGACCACGTCAATTTCAAATTGCTCGCTGACTCGCTTGGCAGGATTTTCACCCGTGCCGAAGCTCACCGTGATATCGGCGTAGGGGATCGATGAACCGCATTGTGCATTGACCCAAGGCTTGGTTTCGGAGGCGCCCAAAGCCTTTTCGAGCCACACACCGGTCAAACGGCTGAGCGAACCCATACCCTCGCCACCTGCCGTTCGACTTTCAAAGAAACAGTAATTCCGTTCGTCGCCGATGGGTTGCAACCCCAATTGAGTGAGGCGAGAATCAGGGTCGATGATTACGGCATTATACAAATTTAGAGACTGTTCAAGAGCTTTACCCGCGGCCAGACGTTCCCCCAGCAATCCAGTGCGGGCATAGGGTGCCGGATGAAGGAGGAAGCGGCTATCGCCCCCGAACAGCTCGAAGTTGCGTGGGTTGCCGACGAAGTAAATTTCCGCCTCGGGAAAGCGCTGGGCCGCTGCACTAAGGCATTGACTGGTGATGGCAATATCGGCACCCAGCGTTACCCTGCTTAGAACATAAACACGCTTCGGCTTGTGTGGATCAAAACGGTCGCCGATGCGCACACGCTGGTAACGCGCGCGCAACCCGTCCGCATTCTCGCCCGGAATTGTGCGGGCAATCACCTGCGAGAAAATATCGATGTAGTAGTCAGCCAGTCTCGGTTCAAAGCGGTCACCCAACGGCTCAATCAAGCCCTGGAATAGCGCGCGTGTTCCGGCTTCGGAGGCGCACTGTTCCAGCAGCAGTTCAAGCGTCTGGTGAGACCAGGGCTTGTCCGCAAGGCATTGATCCAGCAGTTGCCGGGCTAGCGCCTCAGGCGAAGTATTTGCCAACGATCAACTCCAACTTTTTCTTCGTGGAATCAGGCACTTTAGCCTTATCAGTAATCAGGGCGTGCGCCAGTGCGGAGTGGCACTTGCACTCCATCTTTTCCGGGAAAGCGGCGACGAATGCGGCAACCAGTCTACAGGCGTTTTCTGCATTTTGGTTGAGCACCTTGATGATGTCGGTAACGGTGACGGAATCGTGCTCTTCATGCCAGCAATCATAGTCAGTAACCATAGCGACGGTGACGTAGCAGATTTCCGCTTCCCGAGCGAGCTTGGCTTCCTGCAGGTTAGTCATGCCAATCACATCCATACCCCAACTGCGGTACACGTTCGATTCTGCCTTGGTGGAAAACGCGGGCCCTTCCATGCACAGGTACGTTCCGCCGCGCTTGGCCGTAACGCCTACCGTGGCCGCGGCGTCTTGCGCGCGCTGGGCCATCTGAGCACAAATCGGGTCGCCAAAGCTGACGTGGCCAACTAAGCCGTCGCCGAAAAATGTGGAGATGCGGCCGCGCGTACGATCAAAAAATTGATCGGGAATGACGAAGTCCAGCGGCTTGTGCTCTTCCTTCAGCGAGCCAACGGCGGAAAGCGACAGGATGTGTTCCACGCCGAGCTTTTTCATGCCGTAAATGTTGGCGCGAAAGTTCAGCTCCGATGGTGTGATGGTGTGCCCACGGCCATGGCGGGTGAGAAAAGCAACGTCGCGTCCGGCCAGTTTTCCAACAATGTAAGCATCCGACGGCGGGCCGAAAGGAGTCTCAATAATGACCTCCTGCTGTGCCGTAAATCCCGGCATGCTATAAAGTCCACTGCCTCCAATAATTCCAATGAGCGGGTTCAAATTTGAGTCTCCTCGATGAGTTCTAAGAGCACGCCGCCGGTTGAGCGGGGGTGCACGAAAATGTATTTATGGCCACCGGCACCGATGCGTGGTTCGTTGAGTACTCTGGCACCTTCGGCAGTCAATTTTGCTGCGGCTGCAGCAAGATCGGGCACGCGCAGGGCAATGTGGTGCAGGCCGCATCCAAACTTGGCGATGGGGGAATCTGCATCGGTTGCCTCAAGCAATTCCAGGCGTGATTCGCCAGCCGGAAGCATAGCCACATGGACGCGTTCGGCTTCCACTGTTTCGCGATGATCTACAGTCATCCCCAGCGTGTCGCAGTAAAAGTGCAACGCTTCGTCGATCGACTTCACGGCTATGCCGAGGTGATCAATCGTAAATTTGGTCGAGCCATTCATTGACAATCGAGTACGGATCCCTCTTTCTTGTAGCGACTTCTTGCGCCCCTCGTTCCAGCCTGTCCAGGGGCAATCGTTGCAGCAAACGCGCTGTCAGCATTAAGCGCAACCGTGACGTCCAAAGAAGCGCGGCTCTCTGCTTACGATTTCCCTGAGATACAAAGGATCGCAAAGCAGACAGGGCCTGCGCAATTCCCTGCCCTTCGGTGGCCACGGCGCGAACGATGGGCGGCACCCAATTATCGGGCCGGTGGGCAAGTGACAACATCATTTGAATCTCTTTTTCAAGGCGGTCAGCGCCGGGCAAGTCGCTCTTATTCACAACGAAGGTGTCAGCAATTTCCAACACCCCGGCTTTGATCGCCTGTATGTCGTCACCCATGCCGGGGACGATTACGACCGCAGTTGCCTCAGCTAAATTGGCTACTTCCACTTCGTCCTGGCCTACGCCGACTGTCTCGATTAGCACGGTATTGTAACCGGCAGCATCGAATAAAAGCGTTAGATCCATAGTGGCCGCAGCAAGGCCTCCCAACTGCCCGCGGGTTGCCATCGAACGGATAAATACACCAGGATCGGAATGGTGCTGCTGCATCCGAATCCGGTCACCAAGGATCGCGCCACCAGAGAAAGGGCTGGTCGGATCTATAGCGATGACGGCTACAGTACGGCCTTCGCCACGCAATTGCTGAACCAATGCTGAGACAAACGTACTCTTACCGGCTCCAGGTGAACCGGTTATGCCAAATATTTCAGCACGGCCAGTATGTGGCCATAAATCGCATAACAATGCCTCATAAGTGTAACTTTCATTTTCAATGAGAGTTGCCGCGCGCGCGATGGCTCGCAGTTGGCCACCGACAACTGCGGCGGCCAGGACGGATGTGGGAGTGGAGGTGCTCAACTCTTCAATAGCTGCCGGGCGATCACAAGGCGTTGAATTTCGCTGGTGCCCTCTCCAATGGTACACAGCTTCACGTCGCGATAAAACTTCTCCACCGGATAATCTTTGATAAAGCCGTAGCCACCGTGAATTTGTACCGCATCGTCGCAAATGCGCACGGCACGTTCAGAGGCGAACAGCTTCGCCATGGCCGATTCCTTGTTCACCGATTTGCCCTGATCCTTCAACCATGCGGCGCGGTAAGTGAGCAGCCGAGAGGCTTCGATATCGGTCGCCATGTTGGCGAGCTTATGCTGAATCGCCTGGAATTCGGAAATGGAGCGGCCGAACTGCTTTCGCTGCTTCGAGTATTTGAGCGCCGCTTCATAAGCGCCTTGTGCCGTACCCAACGACAAAGCGGCGATAGAGATGCGGCCGCCATCAAGAATGCGGAGGCTATCGACGAAGCCTTCGCCAATCTTGCCGAGCAACTGCGATTCTCGAAGACGGCAATCAGTAAAAATAACTTCGCCGGTATCTGAGGCGCGCATACCGAGCTTGTTTTCTTTCTTGCCGGGTGCAAAGCCGGGTGTGCCTTTTTCGATGGCGAAAGCAGAAATGCCGTGATGGGAATCCTTACGATCGGTGACGGCCATGGCGACGCAAACATCGGCGTAGTGGGCGTTGGTGGTAAACGTCTTGGCACCGTTAAGCGTCCACAAATTGTTTTCCAAAGTAGCGGTGGTGCGCGTGCCTGCGGCGTCGGAACCTGCTTCGGGCTCAGTGAGAGACCAGCAGCCGATCCATTCGCCGCTGGCTAATTTGGGAATGTAGCGCAGCCGCTGCTCGTCATCACCGGCAAGGAAAATATGGTTCGAG
Organism: Bryobacterales bacterium; assembly: GCA_038220135.1. Taxonomy (GTDB): domain Bacteria; phylum Acidobacteriota; class Terriglobia; order Bryobacterales; family Bryobacteraceae; genus JANXSF01. Next base: position 30,028 of record JBBRJC010000001.1, read on the forward strand.
CAAAGCGAAATATGCGCGGCAAGAATCAGGCCGACCGAAGGATCGACGCGCGAAAGTTCTTCGATGATGATGGCGTAGTCGACATAGCTGAGGCCCGCGCCGCCAAGATCTTCCGGAAAGATTGCACCAAGATAGCCGAGCTTGCCAAGCTGCTTGATTACTTCCAGAGGGAAGGTTTGCGCCTCGTCCCATTCCAGGACGTGCGGCTTGATTTCAGCTTCTGCAAACTCACGAACCTGTTTGCGAAGCTCTATTTGTTCCGTGCTATAAGAGAACTCCATGGGGGAATTCCTTTTGTATGAGAATTAAACGATTTCTACTTTGTCCGCATCCCAGCGCATGATACGGACCGACGATAGCTTTACACCGCTACGCTGTAGGCCGACAGTCGAACAGGCAATTGGTTTCCTTGCCACAGCGAATGCATGGTTACCTTATTACACTATTGTAGCGAACGCGCGGGAGGGGCGGCTGAGCCTGTTTCCGGTTCTAGGAGGAAATCAGGCTATTGCATAATTCGCCTCCAGCTAACTTTGACTTTGCGGTTGTGGTTTGGTTCATCGACATTGCAGGAATGAAGGTGCCGGAGGGGTTATTCTAACCCGTGCCAACATATTTACTTTAAATCCGACACGCATTAACCCTGATATCCAGTGATTTCCGCGAATTCCCCCAAAGAGATACATCCGTTACCTCCTAATACACTTAATGCTCGCGGCCTTCTCCATCAGTGGGAATCGATCAGTGGCCTTGACAGAACTGGATCAAGTTCTGCAACTGCCATCTGGGTTGGTTTGAGCTGTCAGCGGATACCCAAATGGAGAAGTGGGAATGGGGACGGTGAGTATTCGTGCCATCGCCGGGAGGTCTATTCACTCCATGTGGTTACTCCCGTAAACTCTCGTCAACAACATGCCAGCTAATCTTGACAAAGTTTAATACATTACCATATCCTAATGCTCAGACTATTCCACACCTCACAAGAGGGAGTTTTCAGGAGGATTTTCACAATGTATCCCCGTCTCATGCTCTGCACTCTGTCATGTGCCGCGCTAATCTTCGCTCAACAGGATCGCGGTCTCATCACCGGAGCCGTCAAGGATTCCAGCGGCCTCATGATACCCGGCGCCACAGTCAGCGTAACCCGCAACGAAACCAACGCCGTCAACCGGGCGACGTCTTCCTCGTCGGGCGACTATACCTTCCCGTCGCTTGAAGTCGGCACCTACACGATTCGCGTCGAACGCGAAGGGTTCAAGAGCGCCGTCGCCAAGGACATCATCGTCAACGCATCCGGGGCCGTCCGCGCCGATATCACCCTGGAAGTGGGCGCGACGCAGCAGTCCATTGAAGTCCAGGCCGCAGCCGTTCAAGTGCAAACCGAAAACGCCCGCATCCAAACCGCGGTCGCCAACCGCCTCGTCGATCAGCTTCCGCTCGTCGTCGGCGGCCAGTTGCGCTCGCCGTTCGACCTCGCCCTGCTCGCCCCGGAAGTAAAGGCACCCAATGATGGCAACAACAATTTCGCCATCGGCGGCGGCCAGGCGGCAACCTATGGCGTCTCGCTTGACGGCGTGTCGTCCAATACGGGCCGCGCTCTGCAAACGCAGTGGGCCGCGATGAACACGCCCTCGCTTGATGCCATCAGCGAATTCACCGTGGAATCCAACGGCTTCAAGGCCGAATACGGACGCGCGCAAGGGGGCCAGATGAGCTTCGTGTCCAAATCCGGCACCAACACTTTCCACGGGAATCTGTTCGAATTTCTGCGCAATGACGCCCTCGACGCGGCTTTCTATAACAAAGCCGCCAAGAAGCCCGTCTACAAGCAGCACGATTTCGGCGGAACCTTTGGCGGCCCGGTACTGATCCCCAAACTCTACAACGGCAAGAACAGGACGTTCTTCTTCG
>JBBRJC010000002.1:0-26512 GCA_038220135.1 Bryobacterales bacterium
TTGGCGCGGCGGTAAACCGGCTGATTTCGAATTGAAGATGGACTATAAGTTGACAGGTTTCAACAGTGGAATTCAGTTTCGAAGCGTGGAGTTGCCTGACCTTAAATATGCTTTGAAAGGTTATCAAGCAGACATGGATGGCGCGGAGCAATATACCGGCCAATTTTATGAAGAGCGCGGACGCGGCTTTCTGGCCTTGCGCGGACAGCTTAGCTATATCGGCGAAGGCAAGAAATCGGCAAAGGTGGCATCATTCGGCGATAATGCCGCGCTGAAAACTCTGATTAAGTCGGGCGACTGGAACAGCCTGCATCTTATTGCGCGGGGTAACATCATCATTCAGATTTTAAATGGCCAAGTGATGAGCATGATCATTGACGACGATAAGGCGGGGCGGATGATGAATGGGCTGTTAGGGATTCAGTGCCATGTTGGCCCGCCGATGAAGATTGAAGTTAAGAACGTGCGGATCAAAGAGTAAGTGTTTCGAGGGCGGCAGGTCGTGTGACTGCCGCCATAGCTGCTTTTTGTGGCCGAAGCATTTTGCATGCGGACTCGATGTGTTTGCGCTAGTCGAAATCGAACCGGTATATATCGTCGATCTTCGAGCCGGGCTGCATGAGCGCCAATTCCTTTAAGTAGCCGGAACGTAGATCGTAGACCCATCCGTGTAAACTCGGCCGGTTCTCCATGTGCCAAGCCCGCTGAACAATGGAGGTTTGCGCCAGGTTCTGCACCTGTTCGGTGACGTTGAGTTCCACCAGACGGTCCCAACGGCCACTGAGGCCGTCAATCGCCTCGATTTCCCGCTGATAGACACGGTAGACGTCCTTTAGATGCCGCAGCCACTTGTTAATTAACCCGAAGTCGTTGTTCTTCATCGCATTTCTGACTCCACCGCAGTTGTAGTGGCCACACACGATGATATGCTTCACCTTCAGCACCTCAACCGCGTATTGCAGAACACTAAGCAAGTTCAAGTCGGTGTGGATAACCATGTTCGCGATGTTTCGGTGGACAAACAGTTCGCCCGGTTCAGCGCCAGTGATATCTTCAGCAGGGACGCGGGAATCCGAACATCCGATCCATAGAAACTCAGGGCTCTGCGCTTCCGCATGTTCGTCGAAGAACCCCGGCCTGACCTTCAGCTTCTCTTGTACCCACGCCTTGTTCGCCAGCAGTAATTTCTTGTGAGATTCCATAGTCGTCCCTCGCTCTACAGTTTGTGGCTGTCCCAATGTTTCAATTCGATATGAATATTCTTGTATGGGGCCATTTGTTGAAAGTCCTGTACTACTTCCATAATGTCGTGATCGATGAATAGCGCCCGCGTTCCGTCAATCACCACTCGCGAATTGCTTGGCAACTCGCGGAGCTTGTTGCGGAATTCGCTCTTGTTGACAAAACTGGCATCCTTTGTAAACCGGATCAGATAGTCGCTGCCCTCGTTGACGACCATGATGGCCTCATGATGATTAGTCCGGATGAGGAAAAACAAGCCGCACCCGATGCCCACCAACACCCCTGTCAACAGGTCGCTGAACACGACTGCTACAACAGTCGTCAAGAAGGGAACGAACTGGTCCCAACCCATGCGATACGCTGAAATATAGATTGACGGTTTAGTCAGCTTGAATCCGATCACCATCAGGATAGAGGCGAGGCTTGCCAGGGGTGTAAGCACCAGTAAACCGGGAATGAAGACGACGGACAATAACAATAAGGCGCCATGGATAAGTGAACTCATCCAGGTTCGAGCGCCCGCATATACATTGGCCGATGTCCGCACAACTACCGAGGTGATCGGAATGCCGCCAATCAGACCGGAAACGATGTTACCGACGCCCTGCGCGCGAAGCTCCCGGTTGGGCGGCGAGATCCGCTTGTAAGGGTCTAGACGATCCGCGGCTTCTAATGACAGTAAAGTCTCTAAGCTTGCCACGACGGCGATGGTGCCTGCGGCAATCCACACGGCCTTGTTCCCGATCGCTGAGAAATCTGGAAACATGAACTGGCTGAAGAACTCGGCGGCGCTGGCGGGGACCGGTAAGCGGACCAGATGTTCGGGTTGAACCAAATGAAGAGAAGGTAGAAAGGTGCCGAACGCCTGATTGGCCGCAATGCCCAATATCACTACGATCAGGGGTCCTGGAACTAATCGGAAGAACCGCCATCGAGCGGCCAGCCCCTCCCAGGACAGCAGCAGCAGAATACTGACACCGGAAATGATAATCGCACCGGCGGAGGCACTTAGCACGCTCTCGGCAAGATCGCTCAGGGTGTTGAATCCATTGGCCTCGAGAAAGCTAAAGTTACCCTCATAGTCTTGGTCTCTTCCTAGCGCGTGAGGAATCTGCTTGAGAATGATCACGGTGCCGATCGCTGCCAGCATTCCTTTGATCACCGAGTTCGGCACGTAGTCCGCGATGATGCCAAAGCCGATGGTTCCGAAGACGAATTGCATCACCCCGGCCAACACGACGGCCAAGAGGAAGGCGCGGAAGGACCCCGCGCTGAGAATCGCGGACGCTACGATTACAGCGAGCCCTGCGGCGGGCCCGCTGACGCTCACCTGTGATCCAGACAGCCAGCCCACTATAATGCCGCCTACAATGCCGGCGATAATGCCCGCAAACAGTGGTGCACCAGAGGCCAGAGCGATGCCCAGGCACAAGGGTAGAGCTACTAGAAATACTGCCGTTCCGGCGGGCGCATCATGTTTGAGTACATTTGCGAACGTAACTTCGAGAGTTTCCGCCAGCTTGTTGATTTCCATTGACAGTCCTATGGCCTTTGCGGGACGGGCATCGGCACCCGACCGCAAACCTATTAAATTTTCACAAGCGATTAGAGGCTGGAAACTTCAGGGGGAGCGCGGCTGGCAGACACACTTCGGGCGCGCCTTGTCACCGGCCTTGCGGTATCGGCCGGGACGTGGCCAGCAAGCTGCAGGGATGGGGTCAGGGCGCGAGCTAAGCCTGAAGGCGCGAGCGAACCAAGGCGGAAACAGCGGTCACCGAAATGATCCAGGTTCCAAGTGGCACGCGCTACGTGTCGTTTTGACCAACGGGTCTGGTGGCGGGCACCTTGCGAAATAGCAGTGTCGCAATCTTCCGGCAGTGTAGCTGAGATGGCTACCGTCGATATTGCTAATGCCAGTACCACTCGCCTAAGCCAGATTATCACTCGTTAATGGTACCATGAGATTGATCGGCGATTTTGGACGGGCACGCGAGATAGCGGAGCCTGCCTTGCTGCCTTGTCGCGCAATGTAGAGCTATGAAGCGCACTTGAGCGTATAACGCCTCATCCTTAGCATTGCTCAATGTGGGCACGAAGTCTGGTTCTGGGAAGCTTGATCAGATCTCGCTCAACGAACACAGAATCGAAAAGCGGAGCTGTGCAACGTTTTGCCGATTGTCGTCTGGAGTCCGTTTTCATCGCTGATCGTCGAAGAAGTTTGTGGTTCTTAGGTTTTGCGCTTCGGTTGAGTGAGACTGCGTTTGGATAATATGCACGTAGTCGTCGAACTTTGGCACGAATGATTGGTTCGATAAATAAAACGCTTCGCTGATAATAAAAAACACTACTCAGTCTCACAGCGTAAAGTTGTAGTCCGTATTGGTGGAAGGCCCTATGCGGTTGCCCCGCCAATACACCGATTAATGGTGATGGACCTAGTAGCTAGCTTGTCGCTCCGGCTTTGCCCTGTCGCCAGTATCTGGCCGATCCGCATGCAGCGGACTCGAATTCAGTTGCATGCGACAAACCCCGGGATCGACATATTCATTCAGAATGGGCGATTGGCACAGGCATCCCATTTCATTTCCGTCTTATTCGAATTTGTCTATTGCCACGTAGCAGTCCAAAACGTCAGATAGCTTGCATTCTACGGATACGCTGGCAGAGGAAGGTAAAGTTATGGAGTTCGGAGTGGTTGAAAGTGCTTTCGGATTGGTGGTCATGGCCACCGTTGCTGTCTTGCTGGCGGTCTTTTGGAAGCGATGGGGACATGGCGTAACCGCTTGCCAGGGAAAGCGGCATGATGCCAATGCTGCCCGCGAAGTTGGGGATTTCACCAGCAGTGAACGTTTATTGCTGGAAGCAAAGCAACAGGCGGCATCGGTGAATTCTGGCGCGAACAGTGCGGTAATCAGTTGGGATCTGGCTAACCTCTACAGCGAATTGGAGCGTTGGGAGGATGCCACAACCGAAGTGCAATTTGCAATCGATTCAGCGCAAAACGATAAGTCTCCCAACGCAAGGCAGGTAAAAGCATACGCGCCCGGGTTGCTGGTTGATTTGCTTAAAAAACAGGAAAAATGGGTTCAACTGGAAGCGGTTCTGCGCGTGCAATTGGAAGCTGTGAAGGATCAGGAAAAAGCCTACGTGTTGGAAGATATCGCTGAGGCGTTGGCACGGCTGAACAAGACGGAAGAAGCCACCATTGTACTGGGAGAAGCGATTGGCTTGCGCCGGCTTGCGCGCGAAGACGAACCTGGACAACTAGCGAAGTCGCTTTGGAATCTGGGTGCGCTGCAGTTGGACATGCAGCGCTTCACGGCCGCATCAAAAACTTTTAGGGAGCTAAGCGTTCATTCCGAACAAATGAACGGATCAGAAGAAGAGAAAGGCTATTGGCTATTGGCAGGCGCTTATGGAATGGGACAATCCAACTTGGCAACCGGGAAATTGAACGAGGCATTGGAGCAATTTGAATGGTGTCTCGCGGAAAATCAGACGGACGCAAACTGCCTGTTTCATCTGGCCTTAACCCTTCGGCAGATGAAGCGCTTCGAGGAGGCAACTGCACGGGCAAATCAGGCGCGCAAGATTTGGGCCGATGAAGATCATACCAAAGAAGATTGGGCGACAGCCTTGATCGATCAGATTCGGGATGAGTCGGAAAGTGCATACCTAAACGGATGACAGTAGTGGAGTAGTAAACTGGCGCAATGACTCGCCGTGAACTGTTGAACGCATCTGTGGTGGCAGTACCTGTTACTGCTGCACCTGTTTCGATTCGTGCTGAAAACCTGAAACCGGGGGCCACGGATTGGCAGCTTACACGGGTTCGATTGGACAAGGGTATCAAGGGCTTTCGATCCTCTCTCATTGAAGGCTACTGCTCGCACCAGAGCATTGAAGCAGGAGAGACGCTTCGCATTTTCGTTTCCACCAAGCCGGCACGGCGCTTCACCATTGACATCTTCCGAATGGGCTATTACCAGGGTCGCGGCGCACGGCTGATGACTACGATTGGTCCACTGGCCGGGCGCGCGCAACCTGATCCACCGGTTGAAGAGCGCCGTTTGCGGCAGTGCCGATGGGAGCCGTCAACTGAGCTTAAAATTCCTGCCGATTGGCCGAGCGGAGTGTATTTGGGCCGGCTGAATGCAATCGCTGAAGCCAAATACGAACACGCCTGGCAGAGCTACGTTGTTTTTGTGGTCCGTGACCGGCGCAAAGCTGGTGCGCTGTTTCAGGTGAGCGACAACACTTGGCAAGCATACAATCGTTGGCCCGAAGATTATTCGATGTATACTGATCCGCGTCATTCCTGGGCTCCGAGTGTGGCTGCAAGTTTTGACCGGCCATACGCGAAGTATGCTCAGATTTTCGATCATCCGCTATCGATCGGTTCCGGCGAGTTCCTACTGTGGGAATTTCCACTTTGTTACTGGCTGGAGATGCATGGCTACGACGTAACTTACACTTCGAATTCAGACATGATTGATGCTGGACAATTTCTGCGGGCCAAGACTTTCTTGAGCGTAGGGCATGACGAGTATTGGGATACGCGGCAGTATGATGGGGCGCTTCGGTCGGTGAAGGCGGGAGTGAATCACCTGTATTTAAGCGGCAATTCGGTGATGGGAGTGACACCGTTTCAGCCTGGCTACGATGGTCGTGCAAATCGGGTGATCAGCCGCGAAGGCGTTTATGGCGGGATGTATGGCGACCTTGAAAAGTTTTTCAAGTATCCATTTCCAATGGAGGGACCGAAAGCGAATCTGTTGATGGGAGCGCACAGCGTGTTTCCCTTCAATGGTGGCGGGGATTGGATTGTGACGAAGCCGGAGCACTGGATATTTGCGGGCACCGGGATGAAAAAAGGCGACGCAATTCCTGGGCTTGTGGGGTGGGAATTCCATGGAGACCCGGCACCGATTCCTGGCTTGGAAGTGGTGGCGGAAGGGGATGCATTGTCAGGCGGGACGGACCCTTCCCATTGGACTTCGACAATCTATCCGGGGCCGAAGAAGAACTTCGTTTTTAATGCGGCGACGATTTGGTGGGCGCAGGGGCTGGCATCTCCGCCGGGGCATATTTTGCCGTGGTCGCATTGGGTGCGTCCACATGGGCCCGACGCGAGGGTACAACGTATTACAAGGAATCTATTGGCGAGGGGGCTTTCATGAAATTATTGGTTGCGGTTTTGAGCGCGCTGTTTATTGGGGCTGTTGTTGGCACTTGGAATTTCGCACGGAGTAATCGTCCAAGATTTATTACCTGAGACGTTGCAAGGGTTACATTTGGGGGGGAACTGTCCGGAGAGCGGGCGTTTTTTGACTGGTTCAGTTTTTTCCAGAGAGGATTCTCGCCCAAACGGCACCTCAATATAGAATGGTAAAAAAGCTGGCAATTACAGAATCCTTTGTTCCGATGGAACGTATCGCGGGACAGATTTATGTCGTGCGCGGCGAGAAAGTTATGCTGGACGCGGATTTGGCCGTTCTATATGAGGTCCTTACAAAAAATCTAAACCTTGCCGTACGGCGAAATATAGACCGTTTTCCAGCGGATTTCATGTTTCAGCTGTCCAAAGAGGAGTTTGAAAACTTGAGGTTACAAATTGCAACCTCAAGTTCGGAATATGGAGGCCGACGGTATTTGCCTTACGTTTTCACTGAGTTAGGAGTTGCCATGCTTTCGTCGGTCTTGAGTAGCCAGAGGGCAGTACAGATGAATATTCGCATCATGCGTGCTTTTGTTGCGCTGCGGGACCGGATTGCCAATCAGAAAGATTTGGTGGCGCGGATTGACAGGCTTGAGGTGAATCAAGATCAGCACTCGTCGGTTATCAATTTGTTGGCCGAGGAGATTGACAATCTGAAGCTCCTGCCTCCTGAGCCACCGAAACACCGGATCGGTTTTGTAGCGCAAAATTGAACAGGGTTACTTGCGCTTGGGGACGAGCTTTATCTCAAACAACTTTGGCCACATCTTGCCGGTTACAAACAATCGCTTTGCTGTCGAATCATAGGCGATCCCGTTGAGGACATCCATGTCCGGGGTGCGCTCACCTACAGGTATAAGCCCGGCGAGGTCGACCCAACCAGTCACCTGCCCATCTTTTGGAGAAATGCGAACAATGCGATCTGTGGTCCAGACGTTGGCATAAATTTCACCTTCCACCCATTCCAGTTCATTGACATTTTTAATTGGAGTTGCTCCGTCGTGCACGGTAATGCGCTTCTTTTCCTGAAGCGTAGTCTTGTCCCAGATGCGCAAATCAGCCGTGCCGTCGCTCATGAAAATTTGGTTTGTATCGGTGGTCATGCTCCAGCCTTCGCCAGGATAGGCGAAGCTTCGCAGCAGTTTGAAGGTTGCACGATCGTAGACAAACCCGACTTCTGTCTTATAGGTTAATTGCACGATTTCGTCGCCCAGTACGGTTATCCCTTCGCCAAAGTACTCCTGCGGAAGATTGTAGTTCTGCACAACTTCGCCCGTTTCCAGTTTCACTTTCCGTAAAGAAGACTTGCCATTCAATCCGGTACTTTCATAAAGGAACCCATCGCGATATTCAAGACCCTCGGTAAAAGCGGCGGGATCGTGTGGATAAACGCGAACAATTTCAAAGCCGTACTGGGCGGGTGAGTTTGCTGCTGGAGTGACGGATTCCTGCGTACAGCCTGTGGAGGCCAGTAGCAAAGCGAGCAAGACGAAACTGGAATTGCGCATGCCCCTCCAAGGTATCAAGCTACATCCCCTGTTGGCTATTTGGCCATTTGGCTATACTGGAAGTAGCCATTTGGCTAGCCCGTTGGGCCGAGTGGCCAAATTCCCCAGTTCAGAAGAGGGTTCGAAGATTATGCTGCGCCTATCTCTACTTCCACTACTGTTCACACTTGTTGCTTCAGCTCAAGACAACCCCGTCGTCTGGCCCAAGATCCGTTGGGAGCGAATTTCTGCCGGGAACTTCGACAGCATTACTAATATCACCAATGCCAAGGACGGCAGCGGACGGCTGTTTATTTCAGAACAGGCAGGCCGTGTGAAGCTTTGGACCGATGGCGACGGTCAGTTTGAAACTCCATTCTTGGATATCAGCGAGCGAGTAACCTTCAACGGGGAGCGAGGGCTGAATAGCATTGCCTTCCCACCTGGGTTTGCATCGAAGCAATATTTTTATGTCAATTACATCAATAAGGCTGGCAATACGGTAGTTTCCCGCTTTAATGTCCTTGCAGGCAAACCGAATCAGGCTGATTCTGCGAGTGAAAAATTCATTTTGGGGATAGCGCAGGATTCCGAGATCCATAAAGCAGGACAGATGTTTTTCGGTCCTGACGGCTTTCTGTATATCAGCACCGGCGATGGCGGCGATGGCAATGGCGATAAAAAGAATAGTGCCCAAAGCCCCAACATGCTGCTGGGAAAAATGCTGCGGATTGATGTGGAGAATGCCGGGGACCGGCCATATGTTATCCCTCCTACCAATCCATTTATAGATGCGCAAGGATACCGTCCGGAAATTTGGGCGAGGGGACTGCGCAATCCGTGGCGCTTCTCATTCGACCGTGCCACGGGCGACATGTATATTGGAGACGTGGGCGAGAATACGGCTGAAGAAATCAACTTTCAACCCTCTATTAGCAGCGGCGGCGAGAACTATGGGTGGGTGATCACAGAGGGGTCGGGCTGTTTTCTTGGAGAGCAATGCAGCAAAGCTGGGATCACAATGCCAGTGTATGAGTATGCTCACGAAAACGATAATTGTTCGGTCACAGGAGGGTTCGTCTATCGCGGTCCCAATTACCCTGCGGCGAACGGGATCTACGTTTTCGCTGATTTCTGCACAGGCAATATTGGTGGACTGGTGGGCAATAGCGACGGCTGGCAATACAAAAAACTGCTGCATGCTGACAAAGACATTTCAACATTCGGTGAAGATGAAACGGGAGAATTATTTTTCTCCAGCTATTCCGAGGGGCTGGTTTTCCGCTTGATCTTCGAAGTAGACAAAGTGGAAGCGAAAAAAGATATCTTCATCGAAGAAAAAAGGGCGGGCAAACATATGGGTTTGCCCGGAAAACGGCCAGCGCGAGTCACCCTCTCTCAAAAAAGCAATCCGTAGCCGAGCACCTTTCAATAAAACTCTATCCTCTGACAGGGGTTGAACACATCCCCACAGAGGGTCTGTTTCTGGAAGTCAGATGCGGGTGACAATCTCCCCACATTTACGGGGAGGCTATGATAGATGGAATGTCTTCTCCAACCGCCACACGCGTCCGCTGGTGGATTCTAGCGCTGATCTTCCTCGCTACAACCATTAACTACTTAGATCGAATCATGTTCGGGTTTTTGATGCCGAAGATCCGCCAGGACATGGTGATTGACGACGTTATCTATGGCCGGTTGACTGCTGCATTTGAAGCTGCCTACACAATTGGATTCCTGATCATGGGAAAGTTCGTTGATCGTTATGGCACTCGGTTCGGCTACGTGGTGGCGACCATTTGGTGGTCCATCGCTTCAGCCGCGCACGCGCTGGCGAAAACACCGATGGACCTGGGTATGTGGCGTTTTATGCTCGGTCTGGGCGAGGCAGGCAATTTCCCGGCAGCAATCAAAGGCGTTGCGGAATGGTTTCCACGAAAGGACCGCGCATATGCCACAGGCATATTCAACGCCGGTACAAATGTGGCGTCAATGGTGGGGCCGCCGCTGTTTGCGTGGATGGTATTTACGTACGATTGGCGAGCCTGTTTTTGGATTACTGGTGCACTGGGAGCTATATGGGTTGTGCTCTGGCTCATTTTCTATCAATCGCCGGAAGTGCATCCTGGCGTGAATGCCGAGGAGTTGGCGTACATCAAGAGCGACGTTAACGAATCGCAAACCAAGGTGGGTTGGCTGGCAGTTTTGAAGCATCGTGAGGCATGGGGTTTTGCGCTCGGCAAATTTCTAACGGACCCAGTTTGGCGTTTTTACAGCTATTGGCTTCCCCTCTATCTTTATGACGCGCGCAAGTTCGACATGAAGCAAGTGGCATGGGTGCTGCCCGTAATCTATTTGATGGCTGACATTGGGAGCGTGGGCGGCGGTTGGCTATCGGGATATTACATCAAATGCGGCTGGCCGGTCGGCAAGGCTCGAAAAATGGCGATGGCGATTTGCGCTGGATGTATGCCGCTGGCCGTTTCCGCCGTGCTGTTTGATAACCCGATTGTGGCCATTATGCTGATGAGCCTGGCGACGGCTGCGCATCAGGGCTGGTCCGCCAACCTCTACACTTGCGCGTCAGACGTGTTTCCTAAGCCGGCTGTGGCGTCAGTTATCGGGATTGGCGGCGCAGCGGGTGGAATAGGATCTTTCCTATTTGCAACCATCATTCCAGGCATCGTGATCAAGAATTTTGGATACACTCCAGTGTTCCTCACCTATGGTTTATTCCATCTTTCGGCATTGATAGGCGTGCATCTATTAATGGGCAACCTAAAGCCAGTGGGGGGTATTGTCGGCCCGCATAAGGGGTAGCCCAAAAAAGCAGGGGGTATGGTACTTACCCACAATGATACTAAGCCTTTTGGTAGGACTAGTTCCTAAATTCCTAGGGGACAAACACCTTAGTTTTCGTCAAAATAGGTCTTCCAGATATAGTGCGAAACCTAGGATGGTGATAATGAACTGTGATCCGCAACCGAGCCGGCGTGCTGAGATTCAAATGGCACTTTTCAATGCTGCGCCAGCACCAAGGCTGGACATTATCCCTACTGGTTTTATAGGCTTGGATGCTGCGCTGCAAATCGGAGGACTTCCTCGGGGACACATTGTGGAGTTGTTTGGTCCTGAGTCTTCGGGGAAATCGACGATCGCACTGCAAGCGATCGCTGCAGCGCAGCAAGCCGGATGCCAGGCCGCATATGTGGACGCGGAAGGGACTTTGGATACCCGGTACGCAATGCGGCTTGGCGTTGATTTAACGAAATTGATCGTAATACAGCCAACCGGGGGCGAACAGTCGTTTCGTATTCTGTTGCGCTTGGTGCAATCGGGTGCCATAGATTTCGCGGTTATCGATTCGATCGCCAGTCTCGACCCCTCCTACAGCGGGAATATGATGCACAGTGACATGTGCGCCACTTTTCTCCGGCGGCTATCGCTTCAAATCGCACGAAGCAAATGCTGTTTGATGATCATCAATCAATTGCGGTCGAGAATGAAGCCTCAATCGGTGGGGCCGGACGAGACCACGACGGGCGGCTGGTCGGTTAAACTTTTCTCCTCAATCCGCGTCGATTTACAGATTATGGGGGTTGTCAAAGGGCGGTCCGGGCCGGTTGGCCAGCGGGTGCAGGCGAAGGTGGTGAAGAATCGTCTGGCTTTGGGGCAACGGCAGACCAACCTTACCTTACAATTCGGCACAGGCTTTTCGGCCGAGCTTGATTTGCTGGAAAGCGCACTGCAGCACGAGCTGCTGGAACGTTCCGCCGACGATTACATTTACGGCGATGTAGTGTTGGGCGAATCGCTGGAACAGGCGGTTCCATTCCTGGCGGAGCGGGCGGATGTGGGTGCAAGCATGCGGCATGACCTGGAAATGCTGATGGGGATCATGAATCGAAAGCCGATGGCTGAGGCGCGCGGTGATGTTCGGGCGCGGGCGAAGTCGGCTTAGAATCGGCCGTCACTCAATGCGCGTGAACTCATAGCCACCGTTGAACAGGGCGCGCTCAATCTCGGTCACGTGCTCGCGTCCACGCGTCTCCATCGTGATGTCGATCGCGGTCTCGCTCAACGTCACGCCATAGTGCGCACGGTTGTGGAAAGTCTCCACAATATTTGCCCGCGCTGCTGCAATTATTGATGCGAGGCTTTCCAGGGCGCCCGGGTGATCGGGCAGGCGCACATTCAGCCGCAAGCGCCGCCCATCGCGCACCAGACCCCGTTCAATGATGCGAGAAAGCAGGCTGACGTCCAGATTCCCGCCAGAAATAACAATGCCAATCTTCCTGGTCCGGTGATGTAGTTTGCCGCTGAGAACTGCCGCCAGACCTGCCGCGCCAGCACCTTCTGCCAGTGTCTTTTCGCGCTCCAACAACACTAGAATTGCCGTGGCAATCTCCTCGTCATCCACCGTCAAAATGTCATCAACGTACTGCTGCACCAGCGGCAGCGTATGCGCGCCAGCGCGGCGCACGGCAATGCCATCGGCTAAAGTTGAGGCAGCCGGAATGCTCACCGGCGCCCGTTCGGCAAGCGCTGCTTTCATTGATGGCAGCTTCGCCGTTTGCACGCCGATCACTTCCACATTGGGGTTGCGCCCCTTGACAGCACACCCAACGCCTGCGGCAAGCCCACCGCCGCCAACGGGAACGACAATCACGTCCAGGCCCGGATTTTGCTCCATCATTTCCAGGCCGATTGTTCCCTGCCCGGCAATCACCTCCTCATCGTCGAAGGCATGCAGCAGCGCAGCCTGTTTTTCGGCACAACGTTCCACCGCCCCTGCATAGGCTTCGTCGTAATTGGCACCGAACAGCACCACCTCCGCTCCATGGGCACGCGTGGCGGTGTGCTTGATTAGCGGCGTGTGTTTGGGCATCCAGATTTCCGCCGGAATGCCGCGACGGCCCGCATGGTAGGCGACAGCTTGTCCGTGATTGCCGGCCGAAGCAGCAACCACGCCGGCTCGACGTTGCTGATCGGTTAGTGAGAGAATCTTGTTCAATGCGCCCCGTTCTTTGAACGAGCCGGTCATTTGCAGATTCTCCAACTTCAAGTAGATGGAATTTCCCGTTAATCCCGATAATGTTTCCGAATAAACAAGCGGCGAGCGGTAAATGGTGGGGCTGAGGCGTTCGGCTGCCGCCTCGATACTGCTGAGGGTTACCATGATCGCAGGCCGCCTTGGGAAACATCCTGCGCCAGATGCACATTCACCAGGCGGTTCATCTGGCTGACCACGCGCGCGTGCAGGTGCGGCTCTAGTTCAGTGCGAATGGTAATGCGCGAAACTCCCAGTTGTGTTGGATCCTGTGCGAATGTGAGTGTCTCAATATTGGCACCCTTGGCTGCAAGAATGCCGGCCACGCGCATGAGCGTTCCCGGCTGATCGTCTACCCAAATCTGGATGGTTTGTTGCATGATTTCCTCGTGTGAAAATGAAAAGCCCCGGTACGGAATATATCCGCCCGGGGCCATTTGCTATGAAAGCTGATCTTCTTCGCTTACATGCAGGCTCAGGCGGAGCTGACGATAAGAATCGCCGCCCCGAACGGAATGCTAATGCTGAGAGCAAAGAGGATCATGAAGATCGTATTTGAAGAGTACCTTGAATGTTGGTGGGAAAGCAATAGCGGCTTTCTATTTTCCTGTGTTGCAAACCCTCGCGGCACTCGCTTCGGCGTTACTCGGTGTGTCCTACATTTGGAAAACTACCTAAAAACGAAGATTATTTCACGGAAACAGTTGCGTTTTGATTGGAATTATCATTCTGTCCAATTTTCAGCACGATCAGTTGCGCGCCGTCGCCGATGCCTTCTGGAATTCTAGCGTTGACTTGCAGAGTTCCTGCAACACGGCCAGGGGCTGCTCCAGCGTATAGCACCTCGGCTGGCTGACCTCCAATGGTGAGTGACACAGGTGCGACAGGAGCGAGCACAGGGATTTTGACGCCCGCAAAAAGTAGATCAAATGGGTCGAAGACGATCCCTCCATCTGGAAATGGCATGTTCCACAATCCAGCGCCCGTTGCGAAGAATGTAATGATTGACCCGGGGATTCTTGCAATTGGGTTTGCCGGACTGTTCGGGGTTGTTGCTGATGTACCTGTAACCAAATTCAAGATGACTCCTTGGCCACTTCCGCTCTGGTCGACGGTATAAAGGCCTGGTGCAGTATCTGAAAGTGAAACCGGAAAGGCGGGGGATTTAGCTACAAAAGTGCGAGACACTACGACATCAACTGATTTATTGGCAGCAGTGAGACCGAACGGGACAATGCAGTTGATTTGGCTATTACTGACGTAAAGGAGAGGTGCCGAAATCCCATCGAATGTGACTATCGTGTTTCCGAGAGTTGTGGGGTAAACGCCTGCATCGCTCACTTGGCCATTCAGCGGCGGTGTACTGAGATTGGTTCCGAAAATGGATACGGCTTGCCCTGGCGATATACCGGGCTTCAGCGTTGCGGAACCTAGGACATCAGAAATTATAGGATCACCTTTGCGCTGTAGGGTCAACTGAACCCTAACTTTAACAGTATTGTCAGGCTGATCAGCCGCAGCAAACAAAAGGTCCAATTCATAACCCCGAATAGGAAGGAACGGAACGATATTGGGATTGAGGGAAACGAGTGTTCTTGTAGGTGCAATCCCACTTGACGGCGATACGATTACAAAATTTACATCGCCTCCGTTGAAGGAGGGGCTCACACCCATAAATTTGAAAGGGATTTTGCTAGTAGAGTTGATGTTGATTATCAAACCACCAGCAGGAAAGAACGCTGTATCAACAGCCCGAGCCGTGAACCGAACCGTCGCTGGAGTGACCTGGATGGATTGAGCAGATACCGAATGCAGTGGAGATAGCAGGAGAATCAAGACATGTGTGGTGGATGCGACACTGGATTTCATGGCTTGCCTCCAGCCGATACTCGAAAATTTACAATGGTCGACTGTTGACCGGATGGGACAAACAATGGCACGGTTGTCCCCGGATTAGATATGCCACTTTTGTCGTCATGGATTTGAAAGAAAGAACTGGAAACCAGGAGATTCACGGTTTTATCGAAGGGGATAACAACTTGATGATTCCTCCCAGAGATATCGTTTGAAACCACTATCGCTGGACGAAATGCGAAACTAGGGTTGATGATACCGATGAGAAGGTGTGCCCCTGCCGTTTTTCCTTCGTGCGCTGTCAATAGTTGAGCTGGATCATCTATTCGAATTGGAATAGCCACTCCTTTCTTTAACTTGACTGTGACACTAGCGCTACGTTGTGAACTTGAGAGCTGGACAGTTGTGACGGGCGTTCTCCATTCGCATGGATCCAACCATACTGTTCCAAGTGCCTGTACGCACAAGCTGTATTGGCCGTTACTTAAGCTGTTGAATTGAAATGCTCCACCAAGGCCGCTCTTCATTGTCAATTCTTTGATTGCGCTGCGCCCTTGGTTTTCCAACTTGAAGACATCCTCAAGGCTGTTGAACTCGCGTTTTTCCTGGCTGCGGAACGCGATCACAAAGTTATTTTGAGTTTGTTCGTGGCCCTCTACCTGAAGCCGCGTTGTTACTACCTCGTGAAGGCGCCGTAACTCCGTTTCCGTGAGATCAAATCCCCTCGAAAAGTCCCGGCTTTGTGTTGGAATCATAGTTGAAAGTCTCCATTGATGGTTAGGGCTGTTGCAAGACCTAAAATGCAAGGCACCATACTGAGTTGATGTCTAATCCTACACATTACCACTTGAACTTGAATAGGTTCACATGAAGTTCGAAAATGCGTCGGTACAGGAGTTTCAGTTGCACCAAAGGTGAAGCCTGCTAGTCTAGGAGTGTTCCTGAATGCAGAGAGAAAGTAACGGGGCCAGCGTCTGTGCGGGTAAATTGGGGAGCCACCCAAACAGGAGCACCTGCCGAAAATAGCTGACAGGCTACCCCCATCGTGAGCAGCAAATTAAGCAGGAACCTATTTAACATTGTGGAAAAGTATGATCCCTTTACCATTTAAAAGCAACAAGCCCGCCAAGTGGTGGTTCCACCTGGCGGGCTTATTGGGTTTGGGGTTGTGAACTAATTACTGATCAATTTCGCCATTAGCGCGAACTGTAACTACTGCGCCGGTTTCCGGAGTTACCATCTTACCGTCGATGAACAACTCGGGGTAAATGGTTGCAACGCCGTTGTCGGACTGCATCACCAAGCGAGCCTGAGCAGCACTGAATACTGCTTCTGAACTGCCTGCTGCGATGGTGAAGGGCAGTGTGCGCTTCATGTTTGCAAAGAAAGCAAACTCGCCTTCTGTGTTACCTGGAACAATGATCAGGTTGCCATCGATATCGCTTTCTGCCGGTGATGCCAAAGACAAGCTAGGCATGCCGTCAGCGCTCATCGAGAAAGAAGCAGCTGGTGCCGAGGAGGGCGATGGGCCGGGGCAAGTAAAAATGGTCCATGAGAATGCCGTTGTAGCAGTCTGGCCCAGAGCATCGCGAACTGTGATGCTAAAGGTGTAGACGCCAGCGTGGTACGGCAGGCCTGAGATCAAACCACCGGAGGACAGAGTCGCAGGACGCGGCAGCAAGCCGGAAGCGAGAGACCATGAATAAGGTGTTGTGCCGCCAGAAGCCAGGAGTTGAATCGGCGTATGGACACAAACGTTGGCGCTAGCCAGCGGTGAGGTAGTGGTGATCACAACCGGTGTTGGAGCCGGTGGGCAAGCTGTGACGGTGAGCGACATAGCCTGGGTTGTGGTCGTGGCCGGTGTGTTTGAATCGGTAACAGTGATGCTGAAGGTGTAGGAACCAACAGTGGTCGGGGTACCGGAAACAACGCCAGCAGCAGTAACGCTGATGCCAGCAGGCAGTGTGGAACCGCCAGCGAGTGCGAAGGTGAAAGGTCCAATGCCGCCGCTAACAGTAGCCGTGCGCGAGGTTGCAGCGCAAGTGGTGGTGCCAGGCACAACCGACGAGCTGGTGAACAGGAGCGGCTGAACAACTGCGCCGCAAGCTACAATATTGATCGTGAAAACTTGGGATACCGTGTGAGCAGGTGAGAAAGAATCGGTCGACCGCACCGTGAAGCTATAGACGCCAAGATGATAGGCGGCACCACTAATCACGCCAGCAGAGGTCATCGTCAAAGGACGCGGCAGTTCGCCACTAGTGATTGCGTACGTGTAGGGGCCTTGGCCACCAGTTGAAGCCAGCGTATAGGCATACGGACCGCAATTGCTACCGGTTGTCAAAACAGCCGGGCTGGTAAATGTTTGTGCGCCAGGATCCACAACGGGAGGAGGCACAATAACAACACCATTCACAGTAATAGTGAACAGATTGAGGACTGCAGGATGAGCAGTATCGGCGGCGGCCACGCGGAATGTGAATACACCCACGGTAGTCGGCGTGCCAGTGATGTTTGACGCGCCAAAAGTCAGGCCGGTTGGAATCGTTCCCGAGTGCAAGCCGAAGGAAACAGTCCCCAGACCGCTACCAGCAACCAAGTTAAAGGGAATCGTGCATACTGTACCAACGGTACAGGTCTGCGTGTGTGGGCTGACCCAAGCGGGTGAGCCTGCACCTTGAGAAAAGGCTAGTGAAGCAGCACTGACTGCCAGCATCGCCGTGAGCAAGAATTTATTTCGCAGCGAGGAAAATCCTCCAGAGTAATGGCCCCAACTAGGCATAATTCTACCTAAGACCGTACTTGAGAATTATATAGGATTAATTCGCAGCGGTGCAAATCGGATTTTACCTAGTTTTTACTTTCGGCTGCCGTCGAAGTAGAACTTGCGAGCCCCGGATCGAAGAAAAATATCCTAATCTCTGGCATTCTGGCCATAAAAGAGCGGCCAGCTTCTGGCCCAAGCACACAGAATGCTGTAGCCCAGGCGTCGGCAAAAATCCCCTTTCTGGCAACGACGCTCACGGCGTGGCTGGTGATCAACCCCAACCCGGAACGTGGATCAAGAATGTGCGAATACCGCGTTCCATCGATTTCGATCCGCTGTTCCGATGCTCCGGAAGTGGAGACCGCCTGATTCATCAGCTCTATAGTTTCAACTGAACCCTTTCCGAAAGGGTCTAGAGCCACCCGCCATGCTTTGCGGCCCGGCGGGGCATCCCCTACCCGAATATCGCCAGAAGCGGCAACCAGCGATCTCGAAAATCCGGCGCGTTTCAACACATCGAATGCCTGGTTTGCTGTGTATCCCTTTGCGATTCCTCCCAGATCTATTTGCATGTGCGGCTTGAGCAACGTCACCAGGCGGTGGCGGCGATCAAGACGAATATTTTCAAAACCCGTTTGCGCCCGCGAAGTTTCAACAATTCCCGCAGAAGGCAACTGCTTTGTTTGACGTGCCTGGCGCCATAATCGAACCAACGGGCCTACAGAAATATCGAAGGCGCCGTTTGACTGCCTTGCAATCTGTTGTGCTACATCCAACACGTAGAAAAGCTCGGCGCTAACTGGTGTCGGGTGCTGATAGCCAACTCGGCACAGACGATTCAGTTCACTGTCCGCCTTGTAGTCCGAAAGCTTCTGATCCAACTCGGCCACGCGTGCGTAGGCTTTGGCAATTGCGGCCCGGGCAGTTTGTTCATGACGGGTATAAACAACGATGCGGAAGATTGTCCCCATGTGCGGCTCTTCCACTTCAATCTTCTGCCATTGGGCAGCGTGGCCCGCCCAGGCCACAAGCAGACTAATTGCTGTCGACTTCCACACCGTTATTCCAATACTTGAACATATCCGAAGCCGATGGCACTTTCAGTGGGCGAACCAGCCGGAAGCCCAGCCATTGTGCGTCAGTAAGGTACCAGATGCTTTTTGGCAACTGCGGATCCTGCATCTTCCAGGAAGAGTCACTGCCAACGCGCACGCTGCACCGAAGCTTGTCTGCCGGATCGTTCCAGGAACCACCGCGCACTGCATGTGGATACGATTCTTTAGATAGCGTCCAGGGGTTGTCTGCCGCAGCCGCTGTATAGGGCGCATAGGCATCCAACGTCCATTCCATAACGTTGCCGTGCATATCGTAAAGGCCCCAGGCATTCGGCTTTTTCGTCCCTACTTTTTCATACTTGCCTTTAGCATTGGGTCCGAACCAGGCGTAATCGCCAAGCTTCGAGGCATCGTCACCAAAGGAATAAGCGGTGTCGCCTCCAGCGCGGCATGCATATTCCCATTCCGCTTCCGTCGGCAGCCGATAGAAATGACCGGTCTTCGCACTCAACCATTCGGCATATTTGTTGGCTGCATGCTGTGTCATGCTGATTGCCGGATACCCGTTGAGCCCCATGCCGAAACTCATCTCTACATAAGGACGAGTGGGCCGGCTTACGGCATCGATGGTTGGATCAGCACCCTTGGTTTCCTTGGCCTGTTCTGCAAACATGAACAGCCGGTATTCATCCCAGGTGACTTCAAATTTTCCCATCCAAAACGCGTCAACCTTCACCTTGTGGCGAGGGCCTTCCATTTTCGATACCGTCGAACCGATCGTGAATTCTCCACCAGGAATCGGCAACATTTCAAACGGAACGCCCGCCCCGGGAATTACCTCTTTATAGGGCTTCATCGCGGAGGCTGATTTTTCTTTGGTTTGAGCAACAATACGCTTGTGGAATCCGGCAACCAGAGTGGCATCGTCGGGCAGACGTTTGGCTGCCATACCAACCACAATATTTTCTGGCCAAGGAGCGCCTTCGGAAACCCACTGCTTCAAAACTGTCAACTGCTCTGGCGCCAGTTGCGGTCCGCCCGGCGGCATCGCACCGGGCTTGCCCGATTCCAGCATGACACTTCGCAGCAGGCCGCTCTCATTAGGGCTCAGTGATTTTGCCGCGTTGGCGCGACGGTCCAGCCGTAAGCCACCTGCACCCTTATCGGCGGCATGACAGGGCATGCAACTGCGCTCGAAAATCGGACGGATGGCAGAGTTGAAATCAACCCCACCCAGTGCGGGCAGCACTGCGGCGAATGCAAAAATAGCGTTGCGCAACACAGTGTTCGCCTTACAGGAACTTGGTGATGCCAGGGCGCGGCGTCGGCGGGACGTCGATCTTGGCATTCCAATCAAAGGTCTTGGGAATCAGCTCTTCCTTCGAATTCAAAGCTTCATCCCATGTGATGGACTGACCTGTATAAGCCGCCATGCGTCCCATGATTGCAAGCATGGTACTGCTGGCCAAACGCTCGCCGTTATTGATTACTGTACCTTTGCGGATGGAGGCGAACAGCATGTCGTGCTCACGCTGATACATGTCGTACTTCTGGCCTTCAAAACTCCAGTTGGTTGCGCCTTCAATGCGCGGATTGGGGCCACGGCCAATGGTTGCCGTGCCTTTGGTACCCATAATGTAGTCCGAATTTTCGTTGTAGCAACCCGTGATTTGACGGTTGGCAATGAACGCGCGCGCACCGTTCGGGTAAAGGTAATTCACTTCAAAGTGATCGAAAATATTGCCGCCTTCTGCTGGAATCTGGCGGCCACCCACAGCAACGCAGCTCACCGGCGGCTGATCTTTGAAAGCCCAGGCAACCTTATCCACGGTATGCACAGCCTGCTCCACCAGGCTATCGCCGCAGAGCCATTGGAAGTTGTACCAGTTACGAATCTGCCATTCCATATCACTCATGCCTGCAGGGCGTTCAGAGGCCGGCGGCATCGGTTTCACAGGGCTGGTGTAATAGGTGCCGTAGTAGGTAACGATATCGCCAATCGCGCCTTTTTCCATCTGTTCAAACGTTTCCACAATGTGGTTGGCATAGCGCCAGCAGAAGCCGGCAACCAGGTTGAGGTTCTTTTCGCGGGCCATCTTCACGGTTTCCAAAACGTGGCGAACGCCGGGAGCGTCTGTAGAAACAGGCTTTTCAACGAACAGGTGTTTCTTGGCTTCCACAGCCGCGCGCAATTGCACAGGGCGGAAGCCGGGAGGAGTGGCCAGCAACACCACGTCAACGTCGGTACTCAATAATTTCTGATACCCTTCCAGACCAGTAAACATGTTCGATTTCGCTACTTTCAAGCGACCCCGAACTTCGGGCTTGAGAAATTTTTCGAGCGACTTCAGGCTCTCATCCATCCGGTCCTGATAGATGTCGGCCATCGCCGTCAGCTCGGCACCATCGTCAGCTTTAACAGCTTGCGCGGTAGCGCCAGTGCCGCGTCCACCGCAGCCTACAATTCCAACCTTAAGGGAGTTGGTGACAGAAGCACCCTTCAGTAGGGCGGGCACACCGAAAACGGTGGCAGTCTTGATGAAATCGCGCCGGGAATTGTCGTTCATAACGCTTACAGGATAGCATTCTGGATTGCCGGACAGATTGAGCGAGTCAACTTATCCGGCGTCCCAAGTCACCGTTGTCTATTTCAACGAGAGGGTGCGACGCGCAAAGGCTGATCCAACTGGAACGTTAATACCGTCTCAGCGGGAATGCGAACAGAACTGCCCTTGGTTGCAACCTGAGCTATCACGCCCGCCCCGGCACCGGCACCTGCGCCAATCGCTGCGCCCTTGCCCTGCCCTGCTATTGCTCCAATAATGGCACCTAACGCACTGCCACCACCGACAAATTCAGCCGTACGCTTATTCGTGCCAAATCCTTGCCTGCCTCGCGTTTCAAGGTCCGCGCTTCCCACCGCATACTGACGGCCGCCAACGGAAACCGACGCCAAGTCCACAAGCAAGTCTGAAGTGCCCTTGAATCGCCCGCCTCGCGAAGCTGACCGGACAGCAAGTTGTGCATTGGCTCCCTGCGGCAGCACCACATCCCCGTCCGGATCAAGAACGTCGCGATAGATCTCTGCCGCGTAAATTTGTCCTTCCACCGCCGTTTGTGAATCAATTGTCTCATCGGTTCTAATCGCTATCCGCGTGCCCACCGGAAGTGTGGACGATCTGGTTGAGATATGCGATTCCTCAGGATGATATCGAGGCGGCGTTGGTGGGCCGTCATTATGGACGGGCACTGTTCTTCGAACCCCGGTTGTAGTTGTTGTTGTGGCTGTTGTGGCTGTGGTGGTTCTACCTGCTGCGATGGGCGCTGCAGGTGCATCCCCATAATCCACCCCTCGCACGTTGCGCATATCCAGAACGCGGGTTGAACCATCAAAAGCTCTCAGCGTAATTTGCGCCGGTGTGCTTTCCAGCACTGTGCCTGAAACACGAGTGCCGTCTCTAAAAGATACTGTGGCCTCGGGGCCGGCTGCAAGAACATCTCGCTTTTGACAACCAGTCAGAAACATCCCGCAACATGCGAGCCCAACCATCATATACGGCTTTATATAAATCATAATCCCCCCTCTTTTCTTATCAATTCGATTCACGGCCCCCGATCACGATGGGTCTCTTCCCTTTGTGGCCTGTACTCCCTTGAGAATTGCCAGTCCAATAAGGATGATTGATCCCACTGCAATCCATTGAGGAGAGACGTGCAGTATGGTTGCCCCATAAATCAGTCCACCGATCATGATCAGGAATCCAACAAGGTAAAGTCCGAAAGACATCAATTCTCCTTCCAGCGGCGGCAGGCCTTTTGAGAACAAGCGCCGTTTGCAATATTGATGCAAGTTTGCAGCCAGAATACTGGCTTCACTGAAGGCCGCGCCAAATGGGGAGATCGCCTTCACCATAAGGAACTTAAGCTGCTGATTATTAACCCTATTTGGTCAGACTGACCATCGGTGGCCACAGTTAATCGACGGCAAGGGTGGCCACCGGAAGTCTGAGACTATCTGGAAAAGGGCTGCCTGTTGGAAGCTATCTCTCAAGATCACCACAACTTACAGCGCAAATCGATCAACCCGAAGGACACTGGCTTGTTTACACAATACATAATGGGCCACTGCATGCATAGCTTTCTCCGTGAGGTTCGGTGTAAACCGGACATTCTTTGAACGAATTAAGATTGAGGAAATCAAAATGAAATATCTATTTGCCAGCGTTTTTGGAGCTATGTTGATTGCAGGGTCGGCATCGGCCGCCGAGAAAACCTGGACCGGCAAGATTAGTGACAGCATGTGCGGCGCAACCCACACCAAGATGGCCGCCGAGCACGGAAAAGGAAAAATGTCCGATCGCGATTGCACCATGGCCTGCATCAAAGATGGCGGCAAGTACGTCTTTGTGTCTGCAGGCAAGGTATACAAAATCGAAAATCAGGATTTAGCAGCTTTGGCTGAACATGCCGGACATACAGTCAAGATGACCGGTGAAATGACAGGCGATTCCATTAAGGTGTCGAATATCGTGATGCCCGCAATGAAGAAGAAGTAATCAATCAGATTTCGGGGGCTGGCAATTTCGGCCCAGTCCCGAAGACGCGGCGCGTTTGGATGCGACAAAATTCCTCTCTCTGCGGCGGATGCCTCAGCATTCACTGTGACGCAAAGAGTCCGCGACTCTGAAAAAAGACCTCAATGTGGAAATTGCAGAACGACATTTTCACGGTGGAGCGGGGCAGTTGACTGTTCCTGCAGCTATTGCAAACACTGAATTGGCAACATAGCCTGCCTTTCCCACAAATGAGATAGGATTCGGAGAAAAAAACCTATTACATCGTCACTACTTCAACTTCGGTTGGTGGCGACAATGCGGTTTGGGGGATAGTGCGGTTTGGGGCGAAGGTTCGTCCATCGCCATCAACGGCGAAAACTAACTCAAGGACATATTTAGAATTCAGAAGTGCTAAACTTCCGGTGAATCTGTATGACCATCGCAACCACTCCCCTAGCTTCTGGCGCCGAATACATTGAGAGCCTTCGCGGGCGCAATTTGAAGGTCTATTTCCTGGGCGAACGCATTGCTGAACCCGTAGACCATCCCGTTATTCGGCCCTCCATCAATGCCGTTGCCCGCACCTACGACCTTGCCAATGAATACCCTGAACTTGCAAGCGCCTATTCCAGCCTCTCCAAGCGCCGCGTAAACCGTTTTCTGCACGTTACAGAAAGCGTGGCCGACGTTGTGGCGCAAAACAAAATGCAACGCCGCCTGGGGCAATTGACCGGCACTTGCTTTCAACGCTGCGTGGGTATGGACGCCATCAACTCGCTGTTTTCGGTGACCCATGATATGGATAAACAGCACGGCATCGGCTACCACACGCGCTTTCGCGATTTTCTGATTCGCATGCAGGAAGCAAACTTCGTACTGGGCGGCGCGATGACCGATCCCAAAGGCGACCGCAGCAAAGCACCAGCCGATCAATCCGACCCCGATATGTTCGTGCGCATCGTGGAGCGCCGTCCAGATGGCGTGGTGATTCGTGGCGCAAAAATGCACCAAACCGGCTGCCTTAATTCACACTGGATCGTGGTGATGCCCACCATGCGACTGCGCCCAGCCGACAAGGATTACGCAGTAATCGGCGCCATTCCAGTGGATCACCCGGGCCTGACTTATGTCTATGGACGGCAGTCGTGCGACACGCGAGCCATGGAAGGCGGCGAGATCGATCAAGGCAACGCACAGTTCTCTGGCCAGGAGGCGATGATTCTGATCGACGATGTTTTCATTCCGAACGATCTGCTGTTTATGGATGGGGAAACAGAGTTTGCTGCGACCTTGGTCGAGCGATTTACGGCCTATCACCGCCGTTCGTATGTATGCAAAACGGGATTGGGCGATGTGATTATCGGCGCCGCCGCGCTTGCGGCTGACTATAACGGCGTGGCCGCAGTATCGCACGTTCGCGACAAACTGGTTGAGATGACGCATCTGAACGAAACGATTTACGGTGCCGGGATTGCGGCATCGCATGAGTCCACACAAACGGAGGCAGGCAACTACCAGCCCGACGACATGCTGGCCAATGTGTGCAAGCAAAACGTGACGCGATTCCCTTACGAGTTGGCACGGTTGGCGCAGGATCTGGCCGGTGGGCTGGTGGCGACGCTGCCGTCGGAAAAAGATTTCGATAACCCGGAAACCGGCCCGCTTTTGCGCAAGTACCTGCGCGGCAGGGACGGTGTAAAGGTGGAAGACCGCGCGCGAGTGATGCGGTTAATCGAAAATATGACGCTGGGCCGCAACGCTGTTGGCTATTTGACAGAATCGATGCACGGCGCGGGCAGCCCACAGGCACAGCGCATTCAGATTGCTCGGCAAATGGACCTGGAAGGGAAGAAGGAACTGGCGCGGAATCTTGCCGGCATCAAGGCTGAGATCAAATAGTTCTAGCGCCGCTTCGGTTGGGTCTGGTGACTCGCGACGAAATGACGAACGCACTGCTTTGGGCCACGATGAATCCGGCTTCCGGCGTCCGCACCTTGGACGTACCGGCAATCCGCCCGCTTTATAGCACCAGCAGCTAGGCCAAGTATTTGGAAGAATCGTCCGCGCCGGCAAGTGACGGCGAATTAAACACGCTGGCATTCTTCAACAGTCCACGAAGATCACTGCCTTCTTCGACAACCATTTCATGCTCCACCCAATTTGATAGGGGCAAGTTCCGGAAGTACAGCCGTTCTTGCAGGATCATCGATTTCTTGCTCATGAACAACGATTTACTCTCTTTCACGTAATGCCGCTCTTCGACGCGAATGTCAGCCAACAGTTCGTCCATTGCTTTGCGTTTTGACGATTCTTCTGCCGAACGAACCTTTTCTTCCATCAGACTCTGCTGGCTGGAAAGCATGGTGCGAACCTGGGAGATGGTTTCCTTTTCCTTGGAAACCGCCAGATCCATGCGCGCCTGCATGATCGTGTAACAAAGCAGCGCCGAGCCAACGGCGACAAAAGCGGGGAGAAACATCCAAACCATGGTGTCCATAATCAGTACCTGCAGTTACCATCGGCAGAGGTGAGGAAAAACTTTGGAGCTAAGTAAAAAATAGAAATGCCTTAGCGATTCCTACCACTGGAATAAGTAGCTCAATCTAGGCCTCTGTTTCGGTCACTTTTTATTTGACCCAACCGTATGCTCTTCAGTCACGTTTTAGATGACCCAATTCGCGGTCGGGACAAACCCAGGCCCAGTGCATTATACTGCTGTATCTGGCCAGCGCAGCCCCGAAGCCCGGTCAGCCATCGAAGAAAAGGAATCGGAATGAAAAGAATCTTATGTACCGCCGCTGGACTGTTACTGCTCACGTCCGCTGCATTCACTGCGGACAAACAAATACTCTTGATCGCTGGCTCGCCAAGCCACTCTTCAGGAGATCATGAACACAATGCCGGCGTGCTGCTACTGTCCAAGTGGTTGAATCAGGTTCCCGGAATCCACGCTACTACTTCGTTAAACGGAGCTTGGCCCGATAACAGCGCCTTTGAAAAGGCCGATGCCATCTTCTTCTTTGCCGATGGTGGCGAGCGCCACATCACCTTCCAAGGTGACCGCCCCGCAACCATAACGAAAGCCGCCGTGCGCGGTGCTGGCCTGATGTTCATGCACTATGCCACAGAACCCCCAGCAAACAGCGGACATCAGGAAATGCTCGATTGGATCGGCGGTTTCTTCGACCTCAATTACACCATCAATCCCATTTATGAGGCTAACTTCAACAAGCTTCCCTCGCACCCCATCACACAAGGCGTCAAGCCCTTCAAACTCAAGGAC
>JBBRJC010000003.1:0-22076 GCA_038220135.1 Bryobacterales bacterium
ATGTTGAAGCGCGCAGCGAGCTGGATCGCATCACCCGCCAACTGGACGAAATCAAGGGTGCAGGCAAGGTCAACGTGATGGTTCTCAGTGACCTTGCTC
This sequence comes from Bryobacterales bacterium, assembly GCA_038220135.1. Taxonomy (GTDB): domain Bacteria; phylum Acidobacteriota; class Terriglobia; order Bryobacterales; family Bryobacteraceae; genus JANXSF01. The sequence goes on from JBBRJC010000003.1 coordinate 100, forward strand.
AACCCCGCCAATCGCACATTCTTCTGCGCGGCGTTTGGGATAAGAAGGGCGAAGTGGTGCAGCCCGCCGTACTCACCACTATCGCGCCGTGGCCGCAGGATGCTCCGCGCAATCGCCTGGGTCTTGCGCAATGGTTGCTGTCACCAGCCAATCCACTCACAGCGCGCGTTGCCGTCAACCACTTGTGGCAACAGATGTTTGGTGCTGGCCTGGTGCGCACCACGGAAGACTTTGGCCTGCAAGGGGAACGGCCACAGCACCAGGAATTGCTGGACTGGCTTGCTACCGATTTCGTTGAAAACGGATGGGACGTGAAGCGCCTGATCCGCCTTATGGTTACCAGCGACACTTACCGGCAAGATTCGAAAGTTAGCCCTGCACTGCTGGAGCGCGATCCCGAAAATAAGCTCCTTGCCCGGGGCCAGCGCTTCCGTCTTCCCAGTTGGATGCTGCGCGATGCGGCCCTGCAATATGCCGGTTTGCTGAACCCCACATTGGGCGGCCCACCCGTTCGGCCTTATCAACCTGCTGGCGTTTGGGAAGAGCTTTTTATGGGCCGCGTTAAGTACGAACCCAGCGAAGGCCCGGCCCAATACCGGCGCACCCTCTACGCATTTTGGCGTCGTTCAATCACCCCCACTTTCCTATTCGATTCGGCACAGCGGCGCTCTTGCGAAGTCCGCATTTCCCGCACCAACACACCGCTTCACGCGCTCACAATGCTGAACGATGAGACGTATCTGGAATCGGCCCGCGTGGTTGCCGATAGCGTGCAGACCACAGCCGATCGCGCCCCGGCAATTTTCCAACGCATCCTTGCACGTGCGCCTGATGCCACGGAACTGGGCATCCTTCGCCGCGAATATCAACAGGCTTTGGCGCACTACAAATTGAACCCTGGTGAGGCTAATTTACTACTCACTGTTGGCCAACAAAAATCCGGCGGCACGGCAGAAGTGGCCGCCTCCATGGTGGTTGCGAGCATGGTCATGAACCTGGACGAGGCTGTTTCCCATGAATAATTCACGCCGCACAATGCTTGCCGCAATGGCCGCCGCGCCTTATGTGATTGCACAAAGCAAAACCGCTCCCGCCTTTCACGGCACTCTGATTGGGCACGGCTCGCATCGCTATCGTACGAACCTGCTTTGGAGCAAAGCCGATGCTGAAAAGTATCCTGTTCGCGATTGCCACGAAATGGTTCAGGTGGACGATGGCCGTTTGTTCCTGCTCACCAATCATCCTAAAAACAATGTGCTGATCTATGCAGCCGACGGCGCGCTGCTCTCTTCGTGGACTCTGAACTTTTCCGGCGCGCACGGTCTTTCCAAACATCGCGAAGCGGACGGAAGCACCTTCTTATACGTCACCGATACCGGTACTGGACGCGTGGTTAAGACGTCGCTACAGGGCGAAATTGTGTTGGAGCTTGCGCATGCACACAAATGCGGCGCCTATACTGTCAACGATATTTACAGCCCAACGGAAACCGCTGTTGGCCCGGACGGCGATATCTACGTGGCTGATGGGTATGGTTCGCAATACATTTTGCGTTACAGCCGCAGCGGTGCCTACGTTGGAAAATTCGGCGGCAAGAGTTCTCAGCCCATCAACAAAGGCAAATTTCTGCAAGCCCATGGAGTGGCCATCGATACGCGCGGCCCACAGCCGCTGGTGGTTTGCACTGCTCGCATTCGGAACGAATTCCACTGGTTCAACCTGGAAGGCCAGCACCAGCGCACGGTCTACCTGCCCGGCGCTTATATGAGCCGCCCTGTGATTGACGGTAAGTATCTCTATTCAGGCATCTGTTTTGGCATGTTTCCCAACGATTTCCGCATGTGGCAAAACCGCGGCTTCGTGACCATTCTTGACGACAAAGATCAGGTTGTTTCCAACCCCGGTGGAAAGGCCCCGGATTACAAAGAAGGCCACCTGCAACAGATGCTGCAAGACAATCCGGTGTTCCGCAACTGTCACGATGTTTGCGTCGATAAGCAAGGCGACCTCTACGTTTGCCAGTGGAATTCCGGCAACGTTTATCCCTACAAATTGCACCGTGAAGGCTAACTCTATGAACGACAATTTCAACGCAACCCGCCGCCTCTTCCTGAGCCAGACCTCTGGTCTTTCGCTGGGCTCAATGGCACTTGCGTCGCTTATGGCCTCTGGCGCGGAAACGCCGCTGGGCCTGCCCGGATTGCCACACTTTGCCCCAAAGGCGAAGCGTGTTATTTTCCTCACGCAATCCGGCGGACCGTCGCAAATCGAACTGTTCGATCACAAGCCGGGACTGATAAAACTGGCTGGCACGCCTCTGCCCGATTCTGTCCGGCAAGGCCAGCGCGTCACCACGATGACGGCCAACCAAAAGCAGCTGATCATGCCTGCGGTAACGAAGTTTGCTCAATACGGCAAGAGCGGCGCGACCGTGGGCGAGTGGCTGCCGCACCTATCAAAAGTGGTGGACGACGTTTGCTTCATCAAGTCGATGCACACCGACCAAATTAACCACGCCCCTGCGATGACGCAGTTCCTTACCGGCAATCAGTTGCCCGGCCGCCCGAGCATGGGTGCCTGGGTCAGCTACGGTCTGGGGTCGGTGAATCGCAATCTGCCGGAATACGTTGTGATGCTCTCCAAAATGCAGCGCCCTAGCGACCAACCGCTTTACGATCATTATTGGGGCAGCGGCTTTTTGCCCTCGCGATATCAGGGGGTGAAACTGCGCAATGCCAAGGAGCCGGTGCTCTATTTGCAGGACCCCGAAGGCATGCCGCGCACGGTGCGCCGGGGCATGCTGGATGGCATGGCGGAACTGAATCAGCGTCGCCTGGAAGCAACTGGTGATCCGGAAATCGCTACACGCATCCGTCAATACGAGATGGCGTACCGCATGCAAACCAGTGTGCCGGAGATCGCCGATCTGTCGGCTGAGTCGGAGGAAGTATTTCAACTCTACGGCCCCGATTCGCGTCGTCCGGGCAGCTATGCGGCGAACTGCATTTTGGCTCGCCGGCTTGCTGAAAGTGGCGTCCGTTTCATTCAACTTTTCCATCCCGATTGGGACCACCACAGCCGCCTGCCCAGTTGGTGCACCGCCCGTTGCCGCGATACCGATCAGCCCAGCGCGGCGTTGATTCAAGATCTGAAGCGGCGCGGCATGCTGGACGATACGCTGGTAATTTGGGGCGGCGAATTTGGCCGCGGCGTTGCGGGCCAGGGGCAATGGGACAGTATTGAAGCGGGGCGCGATCATCATCCGCGGTGCTTCACGATTTGGATGGCCGGTGGCGGTATCAAGCCTGGTGTCACTTACGGCGCGACCGACGATTTCAGTTTCAATGTGGCCGAAAATCCGGTGCATGTGCGCGACTTGCATGCCACGGTTTTGCATTTGTTGGGGATCGATCATTCCAAGTTTACGTACCGTTTCCAAGGGCTTGATTTCCGGTTGTCCACGGTTGAGCCGGCCAGCGTGGTGCGGGGTGTGCTGGTTTAGCAGACACACTGCGGCGTCGCGGACTTGTGCAAATTCGTTCGACCGGCGTTCTTCGCTAGATCCTCTCGGCTGCCGCCCAGCAGCCTGCTTTTTCAGCTTGCATTCCTGACTCCCCAGCCAGGTTTGCAATTCGAATTTTCGTTTAGAACGCCGGAATGTTTTTGATTACCGCGCGGACTTTTCATTGGGAAGTTGCTGGCCAGCAATTTATCTTCCTGGTTAAGAAGTTAGCAGGAGGCGCGGAAGTGCTACCCGTTCGTTTTTGGCAAGCTTCTGAAAATAGGGGAAATAAAATAAAAAAAGTTTGGTGTTCGCGATTGTTTGGATTTGCGTGTGTGGTTGGCGCAGGTAATTGGGTTCGTTTGTTCGGATTGGAAACGTCAAATCTTCGGAGCTATGCGAGCCTTCAATTTTTGCACGGTCAGTACCTGGGATCGCGAATGGGTTTGTTTTTGCGTTTCGAGCTTTGCCTTTTGCTTGAAGGTAACTGCCGCAATTTGGGAAATCGATTTGGCTTTGTTTTTCCGATTGTCGATTGAGGCGGCAGCAGCGGAGGGCCAGCGCAAAACGCAGTGTTAGCGAACGAGCAGAGTCATATCGCCGTAAGCAGCGATCATTTCGTCAACCGTTAGCAGCTTGAGATTTGCCGCCTGTGCCTGAGCGACCAACATGCGATCAAACGGGTCCCGATGATGCCACGGCAACGAGTCAATTAGCTTCGTATGAGCTGCGGATAGCGGTAATGCCTCGAACCCTTCTTTCGCCAGCCGCTCCTCAAAATTCGCAGGGAGCTTTAGTTTACCGATGCTCTGCTTCAACCAGATTTCCCACAGTGTCACCGCGCTTAGGAAGATGGTGTTGTTTGGATCTGCGATCAGGTTGCGGGCAGTGGATGGTAAGGCCGGGTTGTTCTCTAACCACCACAGTAGAACGTGGGTATCGAGCAGCAACTTCATTGCGGCCTAGGCCTTCATGCCGAATGCTTCGGCCATGTCGTCGGGAAGCGAATCGAAATCGGGGGAAATCCAGATTTCGCCGGCCATGGATCCGGGTTTGCGAGGTTGAGCGGCTCCGACGTAGGGGATGATTCGGGCTATGGGCTTTCCCGCTTTTGCCAGGATAACCTCATTGCCTTTAAGGACTTCCTCCAGGAGCGCGGAGAGTTCGGCCTTGGCTTGGGATATATTGCGGACCACCATGTTTTGATTTTAACATGGCAGATCTGGTCTGGTCTGGTTCGAGGACGAAATTTGGGAAACTATGCATGAAAACTTTTTGCGCTTCCCGTACGTCATCATAAAAGAGTGTCCATTCGAATTCAGTTTACCTTAGCGTTGACTTTGGCCCAGTTCGCCATTGCCGCAGGTACTTGTCCCTCTGGTGGTGCCGTGACTCAACTTCGTTTGGAGGTTGAACCGGAAAAAGGCGGCGAGCATTTGCCTGTCACAATGGTCCACAAAATCCCGGCCGGCTACAAAATCCACTACCACCCGGTGCGCGACGCCGCATCTAAAGGGGAAGTGGCTTTACTGGTGGTGCCCCCGGGCGAAAGTGAACTGATTGTGATGGAACGCAAACCCGATACCCGCCACAATGTTTGGACTCTGCCAGTGGCTGCTCAGCTGATTGGCCTCGTCTATGGGGCTCACGGATTCGATGAAAAAAAGGTGAAAACGTTCGTCCGCAAAGACCCCGAAATGCTCGCCCAATTGGCCGATTACGCTGAAAAAACCGCCATTACCGAACAGCTTTTGCAGGAAGTATCGAACGGTAAGAGCAACAATGATGTTTTTGAAGCTTCCTTGCGTGGCCTGGCTGCAAGATCTGGTGGTACGGGCGGCAGCATTTTGACGCCAGGCCGCACTACCGAACAGCAAACCGCAGCGCTGTTTATGGCGATCAACCCGACACTTGGCGCCTATGATCCGCTGGCTCCGACGACCGAGGCGCGGGTGATGCAATCGGCGACGCTTGCTGCTTCGATCGGGTCTATGTTCTTCGGCTCAACCTTCGGGCTGGGTGCAAGTGGCGCGACCATGGTGCTGAACCTGCGCAGCCTGGCGTTTCCCAATACCGAATTTCGCTCCTCGTTCGCACAAGTTAACCCGCTGAAAGACTATACGCTTTGCGGAAAGAAAGAGGCGACCAAGCAGCGCACCAAAATCGCCTACCTATGGATGACGCGCATTAATGCCAGTGAACCACCGGCGATTCGTATTAGTGCACCTTCGCATCACCTGCTGAACGAAGAAATTGTGTTGCCGGTTACCGGTGCGCCGCTTGCTCCATCGGACGTGCGGGGGGTGCGGCAGTGGTGGCTTACGACTGATAGTGGACAGAAGACGCCGGTTTCCATTCTTCCCGGCGTGGACGGCAAGGAATTGCGGATGAAGCTTCCGGCAGGCAAGATTACTGCGGGCCGTTACAGAATTTCCGGCCTATGGGATTGGCAGGCGCTGGCTGTGCCCGGCGAAGTGGTGATGCATGCTGTCCCTACTTTAAAGAATGCTCACCTCAGCTCTAAGACCGCGATGCGATTGATTGCCGGGAAGGGTCCGGTGGCGGTGGAAATGGAGGGGGATGATTTCCGTTTTGTGGAAAGAATCCGCTGCCAGAATGGACTCGATCCGCTGGCTCCGCCGGTGGACGTGAAATTCTTGTTGAAGCAATCGAAATTGGTTTTTGAAATTGATACGCAACCGCTAGGGGCAGGCCTGCACAAATTGCATCTGACGCAGCGCAATGGCAGTGCCACTGAGATCGCTTTTGCCGTATTCGATGCGGGCGAAAAGCCCTCGATTGGTGCGCCGCGGCTGTCTTCAATGGCGGGGTTGCCGATGCAGTTGATGCAGGGCGAAATTGCGATGGACCGGCCGGTGAGCCTGGTGCTTCCGGTGAAGGGGTTGGAGCATGAACCGGCTTTGGAAATGCGCTGCGGTGAGGGTGCGGCAAGGCTGGTGAAGGTGGGCGATTCCGCTAGCGATGTGCGGTTCACTGTGTTTGGAACCAACGAGTGGTTTGTGACATTTGATCCACGGAAGATCGGCTCAGCCGGGTGCAAACTACAGGCGACCGTGATCGATGCAAATGCTGGAAAGTCAGAGCCGGCGGAAATTGGGGTTATGGTCAGCTTGCCGCAACTGGATAAGTTCGAACTGAGCGAAGAGCGTGTGGAAGATGCGTTGTTTGCTGGAACTTTGTGGGGCACGGAGCTGGAACGGATTGAGCGGGTGGGTTGGGACGAGAAAACGGGGCGTGCGGTTGTGGCGCTGCCGGTGCCTGGTCCGGATGGCAAACAGGCGTTGAAAGTGGCACTGCCGTGGCCTGCTCCATCGCCGCATGCGCCGCTTTATGTTTGGCTGCGTGGGGAAGATAAACCGCGTCGAAGCAGCGCCAAGCTGTAAGTCGCGTTAAAATTGAAGCGCCCTATGCGCACACGTCAACCGGTCCACGTCCTTTACGGCGGCGGCCATTTATTCAAAGCTGGTAGCACTCAGAAGCTCGGGAAAATTGTACTGGCTTCGCTGGAGCGGCAATTGCCGACGGCGTCAACGCTGGTTTCAACTTTCGGAATTTCTGCTGATTTGGCGGACGCTGTTTATCCGCGACTACGGCGGAAGCTGGAGACTGAGCCGATTGAGGAAATCCGGATCGATTTCGAAGATGGATATGGGCAGCGGGCCGATGCGGAGGAAGATGGGCATGCGGCGGCGGCGGCTAAGGCGCTTGTTGGGGATGACTTGCCGCCGTTTCTTGGACTTCGGATTCGGCCGTTGCATCCGGCCACTGAGCGGCGGGCGTTACGGACCCTGGAAATCTTTCTGAAAAATGCGGTTCTATTGCCGCCTGGATTTGTGGTTACGTTGCCGAAAATTGAGTCGCCCGATGAGGTTTTGCGGTTGCTGCGAAATCTGCCTGACGGGGTTGGGATTGAGCTGATGATTGAAACGACCCAGGCGCTGGATTGTTTGCCGGAGTTGGTGGAGGCGGGTGCGGGCAGGGTGACCGCGGCGCATTTCGGGCCCTATGATTTTCTGTCCAGTTGCGGAATTACGGCGGTGAAGGAGTCTTTGCAGCATCCGCTTTGTACTGCAGCCAGGACGCGGATGTTGTTTGCTTATGCTCGGACAGGAATTGCGTTGTGCGATGGGCCGACCAAGGAATTGCCGTTGGGTGATGCGCCGCAAGCGGCGTTGTTGACGCATTTCCGGAATGTGCAGATAGCGATTCAATATGGGTTTTATCAGGGGTGGGATCTGCATCCGGCGCAGCTTGCGGCGCGATATGCGGCTTTGTTTACATACTTTTTGGAGGATGCGCCGATTTATGCGGGGCGGTTGAAGAATTTTCAGGCGGCAGCGGGGCAGGCGACGCGGATCGGGCAACAGTTCGATGATCAGGCATCGATTCAAGGCTTGGAGAAGTTTTTCGAGCGGGCGGTGCAGTGTGGGGCGATGACTGCTGCGGAAGTCGCGGGTCTGCTTTAAATTAAGCGGGGGTTCGATGTTGGTTTCTAAAGAATGGATTTCGCATACGAGGTTATTTCGTAAATACCTTGTATATAGCTGCCAACTTCGAAATTCGGGTTTAAAACGAGAAAGGCAGCTTGGCCGAAGCCTTGCTGCCTTTTTCGTTGCGGTGGCCAGAAAAACTAGCGGGTTGCCCGTTCTTTGCTACGCGCCTTGAAGCGGCTGAAATTGCCGCCCTTGACGTTCTTCACGCCTGAATAAAAACCTGTGGGCTTGCCGTTTGACGGGCGGCCGTGGCTGAGGTCCGGGCGATTATTGAGCAAAGGCAAGTCAAGAGCAGGCATCCTCGATTCGCGTTCGATCGATGAAGCTACTTCCTGACGGAGCAGTTGAATACGCAAGGTCCGTTCAATATTACGGATGTCCGAGCGTTCGTTGCGGGTGGAGAAGGTGGAGGAAACTCCACGAGCCCCGGCGCGACCGGTACGGCCAACGCGGTGGATGAAATCTTCAGGAACCTGAGGCAAGTCGAAGTTCACCACATGCGAGATACCGTCGACGTGAATGCCGCGAGCAGCAACGTCGGTGGCGACCAATACACGGTACATGCCCTGTTGGAAACCCTTAAGAGCTTGATTACGCTGACTTTGCGTGCGATCACCATGAATACTGGTGGATTTCACACCGCCGACAGATAATTTTTTCGACAATTTGTCAGCACCGTGCTTGGTACGGGCAAATACAAGGAACGAACCCTGCTCTTTGTCCAGCAAGTGGTGAAGAAGGCCGAGTTTACGATCCTGCTCGATTTCGTAAACGTGCAGATCGATATTTTCAGCAGGCTTGGTTGTTGAACCGATAGCGATGCGGATTGGTTGGGTCAGGTACTCATTAATAAGGTGAGCGACTGATTGTTCGATGGTTGCGGAGAAGAACAGTGTCTGGCGACCAGCGGGAATAGCTTCCATGACAAATTCGATTGTCGGTAAAAAGCCCATATCCAACATACGATCGGCCTCATCAAGGATGAGGAAGCGGACGGAGGAGCATTTCACCAAGCGGCGCTTCATGAAATCCTGCAGACGGCCGGGAGTGGCGATCAATACCTGGGCACCTTTCTTGATGGCCTGGAGTTGTACATTTTCACTCATACCGCCGACGACAACAGCGGCACGGAGGCCGGTTCCCTGGGCGAGCTTCATGAAGGTTTCGTTGATCTGGATAGCCAACTCACGGGTCGGGCTCATGATGATGGCGGCCGCACCCATGGTTAGGGGTTGAGACGACAACGCTTCAATCAACGGGAGGACAAAGGCAAGAGTTTTGCCAGTGCCAGTCTGCGCCGTTGCGACAACATCGTTGCCGGCTAGCGCTGGAGGAATTGCTTGTGCTTGCACTGGAGTCGGTGTGACAAACCCGTGCTTTTTGAGGTTGGCCGCCAAAATAGGGGACAACGATAGTTCAGAAAAGTTTTGCATTCAGATTGTTCGGGGGAAGGAGAATCAGCGAGCCGACTAACAGCTTACGGAACAGAGGGGGTGCGGATTGAACTTCCAGTTACTTCTTCGGACCTTTTCAGTATAGCGCAGATCTATGGAAAATGTTGGACGTCTTTGTTGACCTGCTTTTGAGCGAGATCGCGCACAACTGAGTGAGGTGGCCAAATTTGGTCCACCCATCTTAAAAAGGAACCCAATATGTCAGCTAAACCCACAAAAACCGTGAATCTCTCGCAACTGGCTGAGGCCGTATCCTCAGTTGCAAAAACCGCAGCCGCGCGCCGTAGTGTCAAAATTAATGGCGATGTCCACTTCCGGGACGGCTTTACCCGAGTGGAAATTGCCGACGGGGGCGCCACAACCAAAGAGGTGGCGGACTTTGCTGCGGATGTTGTGGCAAAAATCAAAGGCTCTTCCTCTCCACTTGGAAGAATGAGCCCGGCGGCGATGACCATTGAACTCAGGACATGGGCGGGCGGAATGTGGGGACCCATTCCGGACAGCTGGCTGAAACATGACATCCTCTTTCGGATACCAGGATGAGCAGCTCTGCACTGCTTTGTCCCAGCGCCCCCGGTTATGCCGAAGACGCACGGATTATCGGCATTGTAGGCGGTATGGCAGATGAGCCAGAGGTGGCTTAACTGTCCCATCCTTTGTCCCTTCAAAATGATGCAGCCGTGCAATCCATCTTAGTGAATGATGCCAACCCTACTGAATATCTGCGGCTTGCGGCAATCTGCCAAAGCTTCTGCTCCCACTTCAGTGGATCGCATTGCCGCCTGGTGGAGCGCCTGGTGAATATTCTTCCGGTTGCGGTGGATGGTTTGCCTGCGTGTGGCATCAGAGCGAATTGCCGCTGGTTTCATGAGCATGGCCGAGAAGCTTGTATTCGCTGCCCACAAGTGGTTACCGAGAACTATCAATCTACCGAAGCGATGTACGAAGTTGGCGCAGTGGCAATTTAACCTTAATTCGGAAGTTGTGTTTCGCTCCCAGGGTTATTCGTAAATGCCTGCACAAAGAGCGTCGCCAAGAGTGCAGATGCGGCAGATACGCGTGTCCGCGCCACAGTTGACTATCAGACTTGTTCAACTTCGGCAGTTCAGGTTTAAAGCAGTTCCCCAAGAAAGGGGTCGCCAGTTGAACGGAAAATATGCATAATCAACCCATGACACTTGCGGCCGATATTTAAACCAATGTGGGCGGATTTGTTTGAGCAATATAGTTTTCGTGTGCCCGATAAGGTGTGTAGCCAATCGGCTGGTCAAGACGTATGAGGCATAGAGAAAGGTATAATGCCCGCGTGCAACGTTTCCTGATTTACTTCACCTTAGCCGCCGCTCTTGGCGCGGAATGGCCGGGTTTTCGTGGTCCCAATTCCTCTGGTGTGGCCGATGGAAACTCGCTGCCCCGAGAGATTGGACCTGACAAGAACGTACTCTGGAAAACTACAGTGCCGCGCGGGAAATCTTCTCCGGCAGTCAGCACTAACCGTATTTTCCTGACTGGCCATGAGAACGGCCATCTGGTTACTTTTGCCCTCGACCGCAATTCAGGCAAGCTGTTGTGGAAGCGTGAAGCGCCGCAGAATCGCCAGGAAAAGCGCCATACATTGAACGATCCTGCATCGCCCTCTCCAACAACGGATGGCAAGAATGTTTTTGTGTTCTTCGGTGGGTATGGGTTGATTTCCTATGACAGCGATGGCAAGGAACGCTGGAAACTGCCGCTTGGTCCGTTCACCAATTTTCATGGCATGGGCGCGTCGCCTGTGCTTTCCGCCAACACGCTGCTGATGATTTGCGATCAGGATCAGCAGTCCTTTCTGATTGCCGTGGATAAGGATAGCGGCAAAAAATTGTGGCGCGTTGAGCGGCCGGAAATGGTGCACAGCTTTTCGACGCCGGTCATCTATCGCAACCCGAATGGACGGACTGAGTTGATTGTTCCAGGCTCCTACCAAATGAATAGTTACGATGTAGCTACTGGGGAATTGATCTGGCGGCTGGGTGGGTTTACATATCAGGTGAAATCGACTCCGGTGATTGTTGGCGACACACTTTACTTCAATGGATGGGCCCCCGGTGGAGAGGCTTCAGAACGAATCGAACTTCCTGTGTTTGCTGAGATGATCGCCAAGTACGACAAGAACGGCGATGGCAAATTATCCAAAGATGAAGTGCCGAAGAACTGGCTGCCAGGCACCTGGGACATGCAGGATCTGGATAAAGATGGCTTGCTGGATGCGCGCGATTGGCTCTATTACACGATGCGCCGCACCTCGTCGAACGCAGCGCTTGCGATCAAAATGGGTGGCAAAGGTGATATCTCCTCGACCCATGTTTTGTGGCGCTATGACAAATCACTGCCTGATGTTGCCGGCGTGTTGAACTATCGTGACGTGCTGTATTTGGTCCGCAATGGTGGCATTCTGCAAACGCTGGAAGCGCCCACTGGCAAGATGATCCGGCAAGGGCGACTGCCACAAGCACTGGACGAATACTATGCTTCGCCGGTAGCTGGTGATGGCAAGGTTTATATGATTAGCCGCAATGGTAATGTGACCGTGCTTGAGGCGGGTGGGAACTGGGGCATCGCTTCTTCCGCTGATTTCGGCGAAGAGGTATTTGCCACTCCGGCCATTGCTGACGGGCGGATTTGGGTGCGCACAGCCACGGCGCTTTATGCGTTTGGGGTGAGCGCTAAATAAGCCCGGCCAGGCGCTTACAAGTCTGGGATTGCGACGTGATCGCGGTCCAACAGATTGACGTGGGAATCCCTCTCCAGTTCGGATATCTTTTCTGTTTCTTATGAAGTCACAACCATAAGTCAGCTCCGTCGAATCGTTTTTGGTTCGCCATCGGATGGAAGTCAAGTGCCCAGCGTTCGCTGAGCCGGGATCGCCCGGATAAATGAAAAGTTTTCCTCCACAGACAAATTGTTTCACCAGAAATACGCCTATGCGGCCAATTGGCAATGCGATTGCTTAGTAAAAGAACTATGAAAGCTACTTGTTGGCATGGAAAACATGATGTTCGAGTGGAGGAAGTTCCCGATCCCTCCATCATTGACACTCGCGATGTAATTTTGCGAATCACCTCAACAGCGATCTGCGGATCAGACTTACATATTTACGATGGCTACATTCCCACCATGGAAAAGGGGGATGTGCTGGGCCACGAATTCATGGGGGTTGTCGAAGAAGCCGGCCGCGATAGTAAACTTTCCAAAGGTGATCGCATTATTGTTCCATTTCAGATCGCCTGTGGGACGTGTCATTTCTGCTCGCGCATGCAGACCTCGCTTTGCGAAACATCGAACGTCGACGGCCGGGAAACTATGACCAAGCTATACGGACAGGCTGCTGCCGGCCTTTTCGGTTATTCACACATGTACGGTGGATATCCCGGCGGGCAGGCGCAGTTCGTGCGAGTTCCAAGCGCCAATTTTGGGGCATTCAAAGTGCCCAGCTCTTTGCCCGATGAAAAAGTCTTGTTTCTCACTGATATTTTTCCAACTGGTTTCATGGCGGCCGAAAATTGCGGAATCGAACCCGGTCAGACAGTGGCAGTGTGGGGCTGCGGACCAGTCGGACAATTCGCCATTCGCAGCGCATTTATCCTTGGAGCCGGCCGCGTTATCGCGCTGGATAACGTTCCCGAGCGCTTGGAACTTGCCAAGGCCGCCGGTGCCGAGGTGTTGAATGATGATGACAGCGACGTACAAGAAAAGCTTCGAAACATGACGGACGGGCGAGGTCCAGACCACTGCATCGACTCTGTCGGAATGGAAGCCCACGGGGCCACGATCGATGCGTTCATCGACCAAATTAAAACCAGCGTTAATCTAGCCACCGACCGCTCCCATGCACTTCGGGCGGCAATTTTCGCGTGCGCCAAGGGCGGAACGGTTTCAATTCCGGGAGTGTATGGCGGCTTTCTGGACAAATTCCCGCTAGGGGCGGCGTTCGCAAAAGGACTAACGCTCAAGATGGGGCAGACAAACGTGCATCGCTATATTCCTCGCTTGCTCAAGCTTATCAACGAAGAGAAAATTGATCCCAGCTTCGTCATCACGCACAGTTTCCCGCTGGAAAAGGCTGCCGAGGGTTACGAAACGTTTCACAAGAAAAAAGACGGCTGTATAAAAGTGGTGCTCAAACCATGAATTCGAAAGGAGTGTACAGTCTTTTGGCCGCAGTTGGGCTGGGCGCTTTGGGATTTGCATTAAAGGCGGCCAGCCGGCGTCCTAAGCCAATGCGTTGCGGAGATGTGGTCCTAATAACCGGTGGTTCGCGCGGACTTGGATTAAAGTTGGCGGAAGAATTCGGTCTCCTTGGTTGTTCGCTGGCAATTTGCGCCCGCGATGGGGCGGAATTAAATCGGGCGAAAAGCATTTTGGTTAATTTGGGCATTAAAGAAGTGTTTGCGGTGGTGTGCGATGTATCCGATCAAAACCAGGTAGCGTCGATGCTTCGCGAGGTTCATCATCATTACGGCCGCATCGATACGCTGATTAACAACGCGGGGGTGATTCGCGTCGGTCCTGTGGAGAACATGACGAAAAGTGATTTTGAAGATGCCATGAACGTAATGTTTTGGGGGGTTGTCCACTGCAGCCTCGCGGTTTTGCCGGAAATGTTAGAGCGCGGCAGCGGAAGAATCGCCACGGTTACATCGGTCGCCGGCAAGGTGAGCATTCCCCATCTTTTGCCGTATTCATGCGCAAAACACGCAGCTGTAGCATTTTCCGAAGGGTTGCGGGCCGAAGTGGCCGGGAGCGGCGTCACGGTAACCACCATCGTGCCGGGCCTTATGCGAACTGGCTCACATCGGCAAGCTCAATTCAAAGGGCAACAGGCAAAGGAAGCAACCTGGTTCACGCTTGGCGCAACGTTGCCCTTGGTATCAATGGATGCGGGCCGCGCGGCGCGTCAAATCGTGCAGGCCGTAGATCGCGGAGAGGCAACTAAGATTCTCTCCTGGCAAGCCAACCTGATTTCACGGACTAACGGAGCATTTCCAGGACTTGTACCAGACGTCATGAGCTTGGCGAATAACCTGTTGCCAGCCAAAGCCGGTCAATCCTCCGGTGTGATTTCCGGCTCTGTAATAGAGGATTCCGGAGGACCAATTTTCCGTGCGATAACCACTCTCGGCAGAACAGCTGGTGAGGAATTGAATGAACGTGGCATTCCGCACATAGGAGTAGCGCGATGAGCAGTCAACCCGGCAAAGGTCCTGAGTGAGGGAAAAGTAAAAGGAGAACTGGGGCATCGTTTCTTCCGCTGATTTCCGTGAAGAAGTATTGGCTTGGCCGACCATTGTTGACGGGCGGATTTGGGTGCGCACAGCCACGTCGTTTTATGCGTTTGGGGTGGGCGCTGAATAAGCCTGCCAGGCGCTGACCGCGCTGGGATTGCGCCACTTTGTACACATCGCCGATAATTGCTCAACACGGAACGGCTTGCCTAAGAAGTCGTCCATTCCTGAGGCAAAGCATTCTTCGCGATGGTGAGTCATGGCGTTGGCGGTGAGCGCCACAATCGGAATATGTCTGATTCCGTGTTCCAATTCCCGTATCACTCGTGTGGCTTGATAGCCATCCATTTCCGGCATCTGGCAATCCATATAGACCATGTCAAACTGCTCTCGCTGAAACCAATCGACAGCTTCTTTACCATTTACAGCAACGGTAACATCGGCGCCTAATTTTTTCAAAAGTGCGACGGCCACTTTCTGATTTACGGCGTTGTCTTCAGCCAGTAGCACGCGCCATTTTGTGGCGACTGCTTCAGCAAGCGGAGCCAGCGATTCCGTTGAGGGCATCTTTTGCTTCACAGCGTCGAGCACCGCTCCAACCAGGTTGGAAACGCGCAGCGGCGTGGGATGCTTCAACCAATATTGCGGAATGGCAAAGGAGGATTTTGTGAGATTGGTGATGATACAAAAGCGCGTATTCGGTCTTGAACATCCGGGCCAGTTGGCGTTCTGGAAACCTGCAAGTTTTTCGTCCAACACCACTAAGGCGGCGCAGGTATCTGCCTGCAAGGCTTCAATCACAGATTGAGCTGTGTCAAACTGGCGAACTGTGAAACCCACAGCAGCCAACCCTTCGACGATGATAGCGGCACCCGCTGGATGGGAATGGCACACCATTGCAACGCCGCGATCTTCAAACGGTGTTGCGACGGCTTCTACCGGGACAGCAGCGGTTGGCAGCCACAAGGAAAATATTGACCCTTCACCTTCACTACTGCTTACGTTCAGTCCACCACCCATACCTTCGCTCAACTGTTTTGAAATGGCCAGCCCTAAGCCGGTTCCACCGTATTTCCGGGTATTGGAATTGTCCACTTGTTGGAAGCGTCCGAACAGCAGTGGAATCTTGTCAGGGGCAATGCCAATGCCGGTATCGGCAATGGATACGCGCAATATTCCGTCATTGAATCCGGCATTCACCAGTACGTGGCCATTCTCTGTAAATTTGATCGCATTGGCCACCAGATTGAGAAGAATCTGCCGTAACCGCATGCCATCGCCCACCAATTGTTGAGGCACATTGCGGTCAACCTGCAGCAATAGATCGAGCCCTTTTTCGTTCGCTTTGTGGCCGCACAAAATGATGGCATCTTCCATGGTTTGGCGTACGGAAAAGGGCTGCAAATTGAATTCCAACTTGCCTGCTTCAATTTTTGAGTAGTCCAGAACGTCGTTCAGCAAAACCAGCAAGGCGTCAGCAGAACTGCGGATGGTTTCCGCACAATCCTTTTGTTCCGGGTCAAGCCGCGAATCCATCAAAATTGTGGTCATGCCCAGAATACCGTTCATTGGCGTGCGCAATTCGTGGCTGATAACTGCAAGAAATTCGCCCTTCGCCTTCGATGCCGCTTCAGCCTTTTCCTTGGCGCCTTCCAGATCGCGGGTGTATTGCACGCGCCTCAAAATTAATGTGACTGCCAGGTAGATCACCATGCCTGAAAGAAACAGGAACGGAACCCAAAACATGGGGCGCTGGTAGAAGGGCGGGATCGATTCAAATTGCAACGATTGCACGGGGGGACGGCTGGTCAACTGCAGCAGCTTTGCCTCGACGTCAATGGAGTGCGCACCGGGTGTGGGCGATTTCAATTCCGCCTGCCGCAACAGGCTCCACTCCGACCAGTTTTGATTATCGAAGCGATAGCGGGTGAGCACTTTTTCCGGGGCAAACTCACCCCAATAGGGCAATGCTTCCCAGCGAAATCGCAGCTTATCCTTTTCGTCCGCCAACTGTTCCAGCCGTACTTGTGGCTGATGTTTCAAAACCTCGTCTGTGTGCAGGACATAGGTGCCGCTTCCCATGGAGCCGGCCAGAACGCGTTTCGGTTCAATAAGCAGTGGCCACAGGGAGAGATTTTCGATACCTGAATCCATCTGGAACGAAAGCCAGGCACCATCTTCAAATACCGCCAATCCCTTCTTGGTTGCAGCCCAAATACGGCCTTCGCGATCGGGCTGCACCTGCCAAACTACATTGGATGGCAGACCATTGGCCATGTTGTAATAATGCACCGTATCGGTTTCATCAATGTAGCCGACTCCGCGCGATCGATCCGTAAACCAAACCCAGGGAGATGCGGGCCGCACGCCAGGGTCTGCAGCTACATCAAAAATTCCGCCTTCGGGCAGCTTTTCACCAACCATCCAGTGGTTCCATTTACCGTTCTTCCAGCGGCTCAAACCGTCCATGCTGCCGAACCAGTAGGCGCCGCCACGATCCTCTGTAAATGAAAAAACGAAGTTGGAACCGAGGCCTTTTTCCTTACTCCAGCGCGTGAATTGTTTGTCGAACCATCGCCACGCTCCGGCTTCTTCGGGTTTACCGCCATTGACGCCGGCGTTGCTTAAGAACCAGAGGCCACCTTCGGAATCCCTTCTGATCTTGTGGATCGGCTGCGGGGTGAGCCCTTCATTCTTGCCGTAATATGTACGCTGCCCTTTATAAAACCGGTATGCACCACCGAATTGGCCGCCACTGGACACCCAAACCCCACCTTCGTCATCTTCGGCAATGCCGGTGATTCCGCCTGGGGTATCAACCGTTTCGATTCGACCGTTGGCCTTGCGTATCTCAATGCCTTGCAAAGAACCGAACCATAAATCACCGCTAGAATGGCGAAGCAGTTCGTTCACCGAATTGCGGCCCTCGGCTTCTGTACTTCGCCAATGAGACCACAAACGATTTTGTGCCCGGAAGCAGGCCAGGCCATTGCTGGTACCAATCCAAAGATCACCGTTGGAGCGGAAATGCGCCGAAGTGGCCAGGCGGAACGGCCCTGGAATGGGTGACAATTCGCGCCATTTTCCAGAGGATTTATAGAGGATCTTGCCTGACTCAAACCCAATTACGGCATCCCCTTCTTCAGAAACTGCACCGAAGCGTACGCCTTCCTGCGCTGCTGAAACACGGGCTCCCAACAGTGCTCCAGCAAGCAAGTCATAGACGCCGCGGCGCTGCGGGGGTCCGCTTATCCAGACCACTCCATCATCCCGTTTCGTTATCGCCGCCAGACCCAAATCCAAGCCTTTGCCGAATGCGCTTACCCACTCCTTCTTGTTCCATCGAAACGGACCCAGCGGCGTGCTGACTAACGTGTGACCACGGTCGCTTTCCACAATTGATCCAACTGGTGTGCGGGCAGGCTGCAGCAGCCCGTTGCGAAATTCGAAAAGTCCGGTGGCATCCTGAACCAGAAGGGCATTGCCATCAATCACAGCGCCGTTGATAATGGGCTTTGCTGTGGCGATGCGCATGAATCCGTTTCGGCCACCAAAGTAGAGCTGGCCGCTGCAATTAATGGCTACCCTGGCGTCTTCCAGGACCCAAATTGATTTAACCTGTTCGCGGCATTTCAGGCCGGATTCCGGTCCAACGGTATGCCAGGAATAGCCATCAAACCAGGCCAAACCGGCTTCGGTCCCAGCCCAAGTGATGCCTTCAGAATCGTCGGCAACGGTGAGCACGGAATTGGATGGCAGGCCGGAAGTGGAGTTGAATCGCACCCAGCGCCAATCGTCGAAAAACTGGTTCAATTGTTCATCGCGACCGAACGCAGTTCCGCCGGCGCCGAGGTACAACAAGGCCAGAGCCGGAATCAGAACTTTATGCATTCAATCTGATCTATCGGGAGAAGAGGAATAGTTCTTTGCAGGTGTTATACCTTAGAGATATAAGGCGAATTACTTAGGGACAGAATTTTCAGAGGATTATGAAAACATTAGAAGATCCGCAATTGATCCGTGAAATCAAGGGCCGCATCGATAATTTGCGTGCAGATTCACCGCGGCAATGGGGGACGATGAGTGCGCATCAAATGCTATGCCATTTGTCTGATTCCAAGCGTGGGGTGATGGGTGGGAGACCATTGGCGGATGCTTCTACATTTTTGCAGAGGACATTGATTAAGAAGGTGGCCTTGTATCTGCCGATACCCTGGCCGAAGGGGGTGCCGACGCGGCCGGAGGTGGATCAAATGGTGGGCGGGACAAAGCCGGTGGATTTTGCCAGGGATAAGGCCGCGTTGTTGGTGTTGATTGACAGCATATCGAGCGCGGAGCGTGACTTTACTTTTGTGGCGCACCCGATTTTCGGGAAGATGACGGATAGAGAGTGGATGCGCTGGGCGTATTTGCATTGCGATCATCATCTGCGGCAGTTTGGCGGGTAGTGTGGTGCGATTTTTACTTCTGCTGGTGGCAATCGGCCGGGCAGCTTTTGCGCAAGCGAGCCAGTACAACTCCACCTATCGAGGGGAAGATGGCGATGTGTTTTCCCCAAGACCTGAAATTCGTGACAGGTGCCGTATCTCCTTGTATGCTGGAAAGAGGCTGCCCACAAAAAGGAATCTGGCTATATGACAACCGTAACGATTGATCTGCCTGACCAACAGGCCGCCGCCCTTTCAAAGCAGGCCGCAGCTCAGGGCGTGAGCTTGCCAGATCTCATTCGCACCCGGGTGACCGAACCGAGCCCGGCTGCCAGCCCCATCGACTGGTCGCAATGCCCCGCTGTAGAGAGCATCCCCGGTAAGGTGAGTGGCGCTTGGGTTTTGAAGGACACGCGTATGCCAGTTTCTGCGATCTTTGAAAATCTCGAAGCCGGGGCAAACATCGATGACATTATGGAATGGTTCCGGGGACTTGATCGGGCTCAAGTGGAAGACGTGATCGCTTTTGCCGCCCGCAGCCTCGATAAGCCTCCCAGCTACACCCCGTAAATGCGCATTCTCTTCGATCAAGGCGTGCCATTCCCCATTAGCCGCTATCTCACCGGACACACGGTTGGCATCTCGGCGGATTTGGGTTGGGATCGCCTGCAGAACGGTGAGCTTCTTACTGCCGCTGAACAGGCAGGATACGAGTTGCTGCTGACTACGGACAAAAACCTTCGTTATCAGCAGAACCTCAAGGATCGGAAAATCTCGATTGTTGTGATCACTCATGCACAATGGCCCGCGCTGCAACAGCATGTGCATCGCGTTGTTGAGGCGGTGAACGCAGCAACGCCCGGCACCTACGCCGAAGTTGATATTCCGCTTCCTCCCAGGAAACCGTTCACGCGGTCTTAATGCTGTGTCCTAGAAAGGGTCGGGTGGAAGCCCGACCGGGATTTTAGTGATCGACGGTCATTTACCTAATTGCGAAATTAATTTTTAGATTTGAGCGATTGTCGAACGAAGTGAAATCGCCAACCGACGCATGCGCCCAATCATCCCGGGACTGCCGCCACCACCATCATTGCTACAATCTCAATTGGTCCACGCCTTCGCACTCTTCCTCGCCGCGTTTCTCTTATTCGCGGTTCAACCGATCCTTGGCAAAGCCCTTCTGCCATGGTTCGGCGGCACATCGTCCGTGTGGACGCTATGCCTGCTCTTCTTCCAATCGCTGCTATTAGCTGGCTACACCTACGCCCATACGACGCGCAAGATTCCGCATTTGCTGCTGCTTGCCGCATCGCTCGCCACCTTGCCCGTCGGGTTGCACCTCTATGACTCGGCCGACCCTGCAATTTCGATTCTACTGACTCTCGCCCTCAGCGCCGGCCTGCCGTGTTTCGTCGTCAGTTCCACCTCGCCGCTGCTACAACGTTGGTCCAGCCTCGATAATCCCTACCGGCTCTATGCGCTTTCTAATGCCGCGTCCCTCATTGCTCTGATCAGTTACCCGATCCTGATTGAACCGTTTCTGGCTCTGGCAATGCAGTTTCAGGCATGGTCAGCGCTCTACGCAATCTTCACAATTTTATGTGGAATTGCCGTGTGGAACAGCCGCCAGATTTCTGACCCGCCACCTGCACCCGCCACCCCCTGGCAAAGCTGGTTACTTTGGATCCTGCTTGCCGCTTGCGGTTCCGGGTTGCTGATGGCCACAACCAACCAGATGTGCCAGGAAGTTGCCTCAATCCCCTTCCTGTGGATTGTGCCGCTGGTGATCTACCTCATCACTTTCATCCTTACTTTCGAGCGCCCGGGGTTCTACGATCGCCGCACCTTCGGCCTGCTCGCCAGCATCGCCATACCCGCTGCCTGCGCGCTTTCCGTGGCCGGTACCAACGTGAATGTATTGTTGCACCTGCTGATCGATTCCGTGGTGCTGTTCATTTGCCTGATGTTGCTCCATGGAGAGTTGGCCGCAACCAAGCCTGAACCTGCCGCCTTGACTCGTTTTTATCTGGCGATGGCGCTTGGTGGCGCGGCCGGAGGTGCGTTTGTAGCTCTGGTTGCTCCGCGTATCTTTACCAGCTTTCTTGAGTTTCCGATTCTGCTGGCGTTGACTGCGGTTCTTTCTCTGGTGCAGCGTTTTCGTGCCGGTGAATTTCAGAAATATGGCAGTGCCGATATGCTGACCCGGGCCTCAGCCTTTGGGCTGCTGGTTGCGATCCTTGTGCCTTTTGCGGTGTACGATACCCGTCCTGGAATCCTTGTGCGGGCGCGCAATTTTTATGGTGTTTTACGCGTAACCGAGTATGGCGGCACCTTCAAGCGCCGAGTGATGACGCATGGTCAAACCACACATGGGCTGCAGTTTATTGATGCACGGCTACGTGATCAGCCGACGTCTTACTACAGTAGAACGACGGGCGTGGGTATGGGTTTACGCACGGTTCAGGATAATGCTCCTGGCGGCGCTCGTATCGGATTGGTTGGAATGGGGACCGGGACGCTTGCCGTGTATGGGCGCCGCGGCGACGTCTTCCGGTTCTACGAAATTAATCCGCAGGTGACGCAATTGGCTCGCGAATATTTCACCTATTTGAGTGATAGCAAGGCGAAGGTGGAGGTGGTGGAGGGGGATGCACGCTTGAAGCTGGCCGCTGAGGCTTCGCAAAATTACGACGCGATTATTGTCGACGCCTTTTCCTCTGATTCCATACCGACGCACCTTTTGACCGCTGAATGCGGGCAGATCTACAAACGGCATTTGAAGTCCGGGGGGCGCATATTCATTCACATTTCCAATC
>JBBRJC010000004.1:0-20839 GCA_038220135.1 Bryobacterales bacterium
TGGACGATGGCCGCAGCCTTGCCCTTAACCGTGAGCACCACGGGGCGTTTAGTCTTCTTGAGCTGTTTCATGAAGTCGCCGGAACGTCGTCGGAACGTGGTTAGCGATTGAATATCTTTAGTGATGTCGATCATAGGAGCATTCCATCCAAAAGTAGCACCTTTTTAGGTGCTACTTTTGGTGGTTCAGTCGGAAACAAGCCACGCTGCGCCAGCCCTACTCCGCGAGCCGTATCGGCTGCCGCTTTCCATACCTCAGCGACCGCCACACATATTCCATCGGACCAAACTTGTACCGATTCAGCCACCACACGCTAAACGGCAACTGCAATCGCGGCACTCGGCAACGTCGGTCATAGCGTTGTTCGGAAACGCTTGGAGATACTCCTTGTGATGGCCGTCAGCATGGGGGTGGAGTGCTTTACACTGTTGACCATATTCCATCACATGACCACATTCGGTCCCTGAATGGGCAACTCGGGTGTGTCATGCGGAGGAAACGTGAAGGCAACCGATAGGCCCAGATGATCCAAGGCAGCTCCGTCACAGATACTTCCCTTGCGGGTGCGAGAAACTTTTTACGGCCCGAACGCTTGTAGAGTGGTCCCATCCATCAACCAGATTGCGCCCAACGAGCCGCCGCATAGCCCGCTGTTGCGCCCGCGGCGGACACGAAAGTTCCCCACGCTAAGTCCAACAGCGTGATTCGGACATCCCACACCTTTAGTGTTGCCTGATTTGTCAGATCGTAAGTGCCGTAAGCGACAAGGCCAAGTGCGGCGCCCAACAAAGCGGAGGTGACCCAACTGCCATTTCGGAGTGCGGGCTCAATGGCGAACAACGTTATTCCAGCAAGGTAGATTACATAGAAGACGATGGCGGGGCCAAACTTAGGTTTGTCGAGAAGGATCGCTCCTAGCAATGGACGGTAGATGCGCGCATTGGTAATCGTAAGCCATGCGAAATCCAGTCCCAGGAAAACGATCGTTGCTCCGATGTATGCAAAAAGGTAACGGTTCATCGAAAGATCGCCCCCAGTGAACCGTAGATCACTCTATTGCGAGTTGCTCGTAGTGGGCGTGACATGTCCAAGGGTGGGATCTCAATAGTTGTCTGCGGTCCGGACGAGCACTCTAAAGAAGCGAAATCGGTTTGGGCCTGCATTTATTTCAAGTCCAGTTTTTGGTGATCGCCCAACGAAGCCGGCGTCTTTCCCGTCGCAAGCGCTGTCAGCATTCCAAAGAGGTACCTAACCGCTCCGTGCGGCGAATCCCAATACTCAGCGCTTTCAACCTCAATCTTTAACAGCGCTAGATTGGGATCTTCCAGTCCATCTGGGAACCAGGTTCGGAAAGCAGGATTCCAAAGTTCCTTCACTTTCGCCGGATCATCGGGTAGCCGGCCCAATCCAGAGATTGAAACAAAAACATTGCCGTCCGTATTGCAAAACGAAATGTTCACCCTACGGTCATTTTCGACTTCCGACACCACTGCCGTATTCTTTCCAGTCAAGAACCAAAGGTCTCCATTCGGTTCAGCCTGCAGTAGGGTCATTGGGCGCGCGTGAAAAGCGCCGCCTTCATGGATTGTGGTCAGCATCCCGAACTTGATGTCTTTCATCAGATCGCGAAGCTTCTGGACACCTTCTTCATGGGTGGGCTGATCGGTGATTGTGGGCATGGCTTTCCATAAAGCACGCTTGTGGCCGAAAGCTCGGCGCAGTGCCGAAGGCAAGTTGGCAGCCCGGGCCATCGCATGATCCTCCTTTACTATTGGCCAGGCAAGTGCTGTGAGGATTGCATGGACACAACACAGAACAAGACTCTACCCTCCGCAGAACGCGGCCCAAGCTTTGGTCAGATTCAAAACGGCCGAGCTCAAGACGAACATCGCGAGGGTCCACTAGCCCGCGCTATAGAGCAGCAGACTGCCAAACTTCCTTCAGACTTGTTTCTGTGGGCAGGTTTGGGATCCGTTGGGATCGCGCTTGCACTTGAACTCTCCGGGAAAAAAGATCAAGCCAATTTCGTTGGTCACTGGGCGCCAACCTTCCTGATTCTCGGCCTCTACAATAAACTGGTGAAGCTAGAGGGCTCGGATCGATCGGACGCAAAAGCGTAGCGCGGCGGAGGCTGGCGGTAGTGGCTCGATAGTGGCGTGCGGTCATGGTCGCACGTCACTCTCTCTCACCCCTACTCCGCCAGCCGCATCGGTTGTCGCTTTCCATACGTCAGCGACCGCCACACATATTCCATCGGACCAAACTTGTATCGATTCAGCCACCACACGCTAAACGGCAACTGCAATCCGTAAATGACCAGGCAAAGCAGCAGCCCCCAGGCTGGGCCCACTTGCCCGTACAGGCCGAAGCCGTAGCTGTAGAAAAGCGTCGTTGAAATGATTGTGTGCGTCAAATAGTTGGTCAACGCCATCCGCCCCACGGCGGCAACGGATGAGAAGAATTTCCGCCAGAAGGGAAATTGCACCAATAATATGACGCCCGACCCATAGAATGCCGACAGCAGCGGCCTTGCGATAAATTCCTGCGACATGCCTACCAGCGCCTGTTGCCAGTCCGGGGCATTGTCGGGCATCATGCCGTTCGGCCAATGCGTCAGCACCGATAACCCGAGCCCGCCCACCAATCCGAAGGCAAACACCTTGCGGAAAAAGCCTAGGTTGCCCGATACCTTTTCCATCTTCCCGCTGCGTGCCAGCCACAGACCGAACAGGAAGTTGGTGAATAGTTCGATACTCCAGCTCAGTTCGCCCGGAAGCTGACGGCGCACTTCACGGAAGCGCTCTGTGAACACTTCCTTCACCGTGCCGGTGGACATGATCACCTTATTCTTATGCATGTCGTTGCGCATCTTTTGACGGCGCTCGGCTCGCTGTTTTTGGTTGTTGGCCTTTTCTTTCTGTAGTTCCAGCTTCTTTTCTGGCGTGCGGTAGTGATCGCGCACGGCGTCAAACGCGAAGAAGCCGGCGGTGCCGATCAGGGGGCCTGCGGCCAGCCAAAACGCCCAAATCAGCACCGTTTTCTGGGCCCGTTTGAGGAACAGCAGCAGCAGAAACCCGAGCGAGGCGTAGACGTGCAGCACGTCGCCCCACCAGAAAAGCAGATAGTGCATCAGCCCGATGCCCAGCAGAACGAACAGGCGACGCAGGTAGATTCGGGTGAAAGTTGCCACTCCCTGCACTTCGGCGCGCATCATTTGAACGCCAAATCCCATGCCGAAGAGGAAGGAAAAGAGTGTGTAGAATTTGCCCTGCGCGAAGGTGCTGATGAACCAGAGCGCGGCTTGATGGTTCCACTGGGGCCACCAGCCTGTGGCTTCGGTGCTTTGAAAGAATGCACTGGCGGGGGCGTTGAACAGGGGCATGTTGATCAGGAACACGCCCAGAATTGCGATGCCGCGGACGATGTCCATTTCGGTAATGCGGGCGGCTTTGGCTACTGGTTCAAGCGGCGGTGGGGCCGGCGAATGTTCTTCGGCAATTAAGGCAGGCTCTTTCATGATTGGCTGCGGCTGCGGTGGCAACTCATCGCCGGGTGGGTTCAGAACTGGTTCGTCCATGAGATTCTTCAATAGTACGGCAACCGCGCGGGTTAAGTTCGCGCTAGTATGAAAGTGTAGTATGGATTATTTAGGTGGCATCTTGTTAGTTGTCGCCCTATATTTCCTCATGCGGACGCAGGGTGGAAATTGAGGGCCTCAAGGTCCTGGCCGTGGGCCGGGATGCAGCAGTTAAGCCGCTGGAACTCTCACTTTTCTGCACCCCCTGTTCGACAAAACTATAAATATTTTGTTATCATGGTATTAGGAGTCGTCTAAATGGCTAAACCCGCATACCAAACGGCTGCCCAGGTCGAGCACCAGAAGTTCGGGCTCGGAAGTGTCGTCACTTGCACGGAAGAACAAATCGTGATCAAGTTCGACGACCACGGCGAAAAGAAGTTCCTCACTTCAATCGCTCTGGGGCACCTTAAAAAGTCTGATCGTCAGCCACCGGCTGAGAAAAAGCGCGCAGCGCGCAAGAAGGCCGCCGACAAGGTGGTAGCAGCAGCTTCTTAGCTTTTTCCCGTATTTTTGGACCCTCGGATAAAGCCTGGACCACCCTCCAGGCTGCTCGAGTCTTCTCCTACCTTTTGGCAGATCCCCCGACTTCGGGGTCACCTCCCCCGGCTCCGAACTATTCCGCACTTTATCAGATACAATGAACAGGCAATGCGGCTTCTTCTTTTCCTCGCCACTTCCTTCTCTTTAACAGCCGCCACCCCTTACGCCGTTTTTGAAAATGTGGAATTCTCGCATCCGGGCGACGTCAGCCTGAAGCTGGACGCCCATGTACCGGAAGGTAAAGGCACATTTCCGGCGATTATTTTGGTGCATGGTGGAGGCTGGAATGCTGGCAGTAAAACCGCAAATTTCGTGAAGCCTCTGTTTCCAGTGCTCGATTCTACTGGCTATGTTTGGTTCACCATCGACTATCGCCTGTCGCCCCAATATCGCTATCCTGCGGCGGCTGATGATGTGGAGGCGGCTATCGGATTTGTGAAAAAACATGCCAGGCAATATAAGGTTGATACTCGGCGCATCGTTTTGATGGGTGAATCTGCGGGTGGGCATTTGGTGGATCTGGTTGGGGCGAGGAATAAGCAAGGTGTTGCCGGGGTAGTCAGCTTTTACGGGCCAATCGATCTTGTAGCGTTTACGAAGACTCGGTTTCGGACGACTCCTGTGACGCAAAATATGAAGGATTTCTTCCAGTTTGACGAATTGAACGATGCGGCTTGGGCCAATTTGCGGGCCGCCTCTGGTGCCACTTACTTAAGCAAGAAGACGCCGCCGTTTTTGTTGATTCATGGGACTAGGGACGAAGCTGTGCCGTTCGAATTGGCGGGCCAGCATATGGACCTGTTCCGGAAGCATCATTTGAAAAGCGATCTGATCGTGGTGCCTGACGGCGTGCATGGCGTAGTCAATTGGGAGAAGGAGCAGCGCTTTCAGGATTATAAACCGCAGTTGGTGGCTTGGTTGAAGCAGTTGCTGGGGCGCTGATTTATTGGCCGGCCAAACGGAAAAGTCCTCTGGTTGTCTTCATTTCTTCTACTTGCGGCATTTCGTGATCGTTGAAGTAGAGTGTGAATTCATCCTTATCGAAAGGGTCGTCAAGAAATAGCAGTCTGGCATCGCGTTTGGGCCGCAGATAAATTGCTGAGTTGACCGGTGGTGCTGCTAAGCTTTGGATCTTCCTGCATTGCTGGCTGGTATCCGAGTACGAAAATGTGAAGCACAACAAGTCTTAATTTGCATATCCGCTGTGAAGATAGCCGAACAATCAGCACAAGCGCCAGACGATAAACCAGCACGAAATTCAAGAGCAAAACAATGACATCCTGTACGGTAGGGCAACGGATTCAGGCCGCAGGCTGAGTGCCTGATAACCATAATTTAGCGCGTCATTGCATGCGGGTTTACACATTGCAGTGTCGCATGAAATCGCCTCAGGCAAGTGTGCTGCTCGATCTGTTACAGTACCCCTGATATGAACCCTACGGATTCTTCGCGCCGTCAATTTCTGCGCACTACTATTGGCATTGGTGCCGCGCTTGTTCCGGCTGCTGCTCAAGCCGCCGCCAAACGCCCCAATATCATTTTCATCATGTCGGACGATCATGCTGCGCACGCCATCAGCGCTTACGGCAGCAAGATTAATCAGACTCCGAATATTGACCGCATCGCCAGGCAGGGCATGAAACTGGCCAACTGCTTTTGCACCAATTCCATCTGCACGCCTAGCCGCGCCTGTATCCTTACCGGCCAATACAGCCACGTCAACGGAGTGAAGACGCTGGCTGATGCGCTTGATCCGAAACGTAATCATGTCGCGAAGATGTTGCAGAAAATTGGGTACCAAACGGCGATGGTGGGCAAGTGGCATTTGCAGACCAATCCGGAAGGTTTCGACTACTGGAACATTCTTCCGGGCCAGGGGCTTTATCACAATCCGATCATGATCGAAATGGGAAAGCGCTCCACGCTGAAGGGCTATGCAACGGACCTGATTGCCGACATTTCGCTGGATTTTATCAGCAAGCGCGATAAATCGAAGCCATTCTTTTTAATGTGCCACCATAAAGCGCCGCACCGGCCATGGCAACCTGATGCGAAGCATATGGACATGTATAAGGACAAAGATATTCCAGAACCGGATAATTTATACGACGATTATACGAACCGTTCGAATGCTGCGAAAAACGCCACTTTGCGCGTGGGTGAAAACTTCAATAAGGTTGACGTGAAGGGCGATCTGCCAAACCTCAAAGGCAATGAACTGCGCAAGTGGGGCTATCAGGTTTATATGAAGGATTACCTGCGTTGCATCGCAAGCGTGGACGACAATGTGGGCCGGGTGTTGGACTATCTGGACAAGGAAAATCTGGCCAAGGACACGATCATTATCTACACTTCCGATCAGGGATTTTTCCTTGGCGATCACGGTTGGTTCGATAAGCGATTCATCTATGAAGAGTCGATCCGCATGCCTTTCCTGATTCGCTATCCTGGCCATATTAAACCGGGAACAGTGCGCGATGAGATGGTGCTGAACGTCGATTTTGCTCCCACCTTTTTAGACTTCGCCGGCACTAAAGCAGCCGCCGATATGCAGGGTGTCAGCGCGCGGGCAATTCTTGAAGGCAAGAAGCCGAAGCAGTGGCGGGAAACGATGTACTATCGCTACTGGATGCACCTTGCTGATCATGGTGTGGCTGCCCATTATGGTGTCCGGTCGAAGCGCTACAAGCTGATCTATTATTACGGCGAAGCACTGGGAACAAAGGGTTCCATTGATAAGCCGACTGCGCCGGAATGGGAGTTTTTCGACCTCGAAAAAGATCCGAGGGAGATGCGCAATGCTTATGACGATACGGCTTATGCGACGGTGATCGCGGGGCTGAAAGTGGAGTTAGCCAAGCTCCGCAAGCAATATGGAGATAACACATAAAATGGATCGAAGGCTGCTTGTGAAAACGTTGCTGGCGATGCCCGTGGCCGCCGCGCAAGAAGTCTCCCGCCGCACTGCCGGCTTGCCCAGGCTCACCATCAAAGATGTGAAGGTGATCAAGACCACTGGCGGTGGCCGCTATCGCTGGGTGTTTCTAAAGATCATCACTTCAGAGCCGGGCTTGTATGGTATCGGTTCCGCCAACAATGCCTTTCAGACCGATGCCGTAATTGCTGCGCTGGAAAGCCATTTGAAGCCATGGTTGATCGGCAAAGACCCAGATCAGATTGAGGATCTTTGGCAGAGTTCGCATCTGAAAACTTACTGGCGAAATGGCCCGGTGAACAACAACGTGCTGAGCGCGATGGACATGGCGTTGTGGGACATCAAAGGTAAGCGCGCGGGCATGCCTGTGTATGATTTGCTGGGTGGCAAAGTGCGCGATGCCGTTCCTTGTTACGACCACGTTGGCGGGGCAGATGCCGAGGCTGCATCTGATGCCGTGCAAAAATCATTGGCCTCGGGATATCGCCATATTCGGGTGCAATTCGGGTCCTATGGTGGCGGTGGGTTTATTGCTGCCGGACAAGGATCGAGACCGGAAGGTGGCCGCAATGGACAGGCATTTGATGAGGAAGTGTACGTCGAAAAAGTAGCGAAAATGTTTGAACAGGTGCGCGCGAAAGTGGGCTTTGAAGCGAAGCTTTGCCATGATGTGCATTCGCATTTGACGGGCATGAATGCTGCTGAGTTCTGCCGTCGGCTGCAGCCTCTGCAAATGTTTTTTGTGGAAGATGTGTTGGCTCCGGAAAATGTTGCCTGGTACAAACACATCCGTCAAGTTTGCACTACGCCGCAAGCGGTAGGCGAATTGTTCACTCATCCATTTGAGTATCTGCCGTTGATTAGCGAACGCCTGATCGATTTTGTGCGCTGCCGCGTGTCTGGTATCGGCGGAATTACACCGGCGAAAAAGCTGGCGGCAATGTGCGAAATCTACGGCACTAAAACCGCATTTCAGGAAGGCGGGGAAAACGATCCGGTGAATCAATTAGCTGCTTATCATGTGGATATTTCCAGTCCGGCTTTTGGGATTCAGGAAGAGAATCACTTTCCTGCTGCCGTTCACGAAATGATGCCCGGCACTGCGGAAATACGCAAAGGGTATCTGTATGGCAATGGGAAACCGGGTTTAGGCATCGATATCGACGAAGCTCTGGCGGCGAAGTTTCCGTTCACTCCCAACCCTGGTGGCGGCCCCTACAGGCTTGATCGGGCGATGGATGGGAGCGTGGTGAAACCTTAGTCTGGAAGCGGCAAACTGTTGAGCAGCACTCAGTAGCCATACACTTGATGTGAAGAAGTGTGATGAAATGCAGTTAAGAATATCGAATTCTGGAGGTACGCTCATGTCACGTGTAGCATTGAGCTTGGCGGTTTTTGCCGCAGGCAGTCTGTTCGCTGCCGCAAATAAAGATTCACAATCGGTTACGTATACCAAAGACGTTGCACCGATTATTAACAAGCGCTGTATTGAATGCCATCGCGCGGGCGAAGCGGCCCCGATGACGTTCACTTCTTATAAGGAAGTACGGCCCTGGGCAAAGGCAATTTTGCAGGCGACTGCGTCTCGCAAAATGCCACCATGGCTTGCCGATCCGCACTATGGAAAGTTTTCCAATGATCGTCGCATGAGCGATAAAGAATTGGCAACCATAAGTGCATGGGTGGCCGCCGGTGCTCCGGAAGGCGATCCGAAGATGATGCCTGATTTACCCATTTTTGCGGAAGGTTGGACCATCGGAAAGCCTGACGTGGTCATTGATATGGGTGCTGATTTTGAGATTCCCGCATCTGGAACCGTGCCTTACAAATACTTCAAGGTGCCCACAAATTTCAAAGAAGATATGTGGATTGAAGCGGCTGAAATTCGCCCGGGTGTGCGCGGTGCAATCCATCACGTGATCGTGTTTGTGCAAGAGCCTGGCGGCAAAGCATCCGAATTTGCTAATGGTGGCAATCTGCTTTCCGGCTATGCGCCTGGCGAGCAAGCGCTGGAATTTCCCAAAGGTACGGCTAAATTAGTGCGGGCTGGTTCCAGTTTCAATTTTCAGTTGCATTACACGCCAAATGGTAAGGTAGCGAAAGACCGCAGCTACATCGGCCTACGATTTGCAAAGGCACCGCCTGTTGAACGTGCCGTCACCGGCAATGCCATCAACGGTGGCTTCAAGATTCCGGCTGGTGCTGAAGCCCATGAAGTGAAGTCGTCTACAACTTTCAAACAGGAAGTTATTCTAACGGGTTTTATGCCGCACATGCATGTGCGCGGCAAAGATTTCAAGTATACGCTGGTGATGCCAGACGGTAAAGAAGAAGTGCTGTTGAGCGTGCCCAAGTACGACTTCAACTGGCAGCTTTCCTATGAACTGGAAAAGCCCATCACTCTGCCCGCAGGAGCCCGCATTGATTGCGTTGCTCACTTCGACAATTCGGCGAACAACAAATACAATCCCGATCCAACCAAAGAAGTTAAATGGGGCGATCAGACATGGGAAGAGATGATGATCGGTTGGTTCACCTACACCGTGCCCGCCAAGAAGTATCAGGGCACGGAGACCAAAAGCGAATAATTAAAGCGATTTCCTCACAATCACTTGTGCTTCTTCTAAGAGCGCCGACAAATGTCCGGCGCTCTTTAAGCTTTCAGCGTGCAGTTTGTAAATGTTTTCGGTCTCAGAAGGCCGTGCCGCAAACCAGCCATTGTCCGTGGTAAGTTTCAATCCACCCAGCGGAGCGCCATTGCCCGGCGCACTGAATACAATTCCGATCCAACCAAAGAAGTTAAATGGGGCGATCAGACATGGGAAGAAATGATCAGGGCACGGAAACCAAAAGCGAATAATTAAAGCGATTTCCTCACAATCACTTGTGCTTCTTCTAAGAGCGCCGACAAATGTCCGGCGCTCTTTAAGCTTTCAGCGTACAGTTTGTAAATGTTTTCGGTCCCCGAAGGCCGTGCCGCAAACCAGCCGTTTTCCGTCGTAACTTTCAGGCCACCTAGCGGTGCGCCATTGCCCGGCGCATTGGTCAGTTTGTTTGTAATTACTTCACCAGCCAGCGTTGTTGCCGTAACCGCATCGGGCGATAATTTCTTCAGCCGGTCCTTTTGTGCAGCCGTTGCCGCTGCATCAATTCGCGTGTAGAACGATGGCCCGAATTGGGCAGTCAACTCAGCATAATGCTCCCCCGGATCGCGCCCGGTTTTTGCGGTAATTTCAGCCGCCAGCAATCCCAAAATGGGGCCGTCTTTATCGGTACACCACGTTCCCCCATCTCGCCTCAGAAAGCTGGCACCGGCACTTTCCTCGCCACCAAAACAACACGTGCCATCAAACAAACCAGGCGTAAACCACTTGAAGCCGACGGGCACTTCCAGAAGCTTGCGGCCAAGTGATGCTACAACGCGGTCGATAATGCTGCTGGATACTAGCGTCTTGCCCACCGCTGCTGTTTGCGGCCACAGCGGACGATGAGTGAGAAGATACCGAATCGCCACCGCTAGATAATGATTGGGATTCATCAGCCCGGCTGAACGCGTAACAATGCCATGGCGATCAGCATCGGGGTCGTTGCCCCAGGCGATATCGTACTTATCTTTTAACTGCACCAACCCGGCCATGGCGTACGGGCTCGAGCAATCCATGCGCACCTTGCCATCGTGATCCAGGGTCATAAAGCTGAAGGTTGGATCGATCTTCGGATTAACAACATCAATGTTCAAACCAAATCGTTCTGCAATTGGCACCCAGTAAGGCGCCGACGCACCACCCAGCGGATCAACTCCAATGCGCAGCCCACTGGCGCGAATTGCATCCATATCGATGACGTTGTTCAAGTCATTCACGTAGCCGGAAATCAGATCGCGAGGATGGGTTGTCGATGCCGCAAGCGCCTCGGAATACGGTAGCCGCTTCACTTCATTTTTCGATTTTCCCAGAAGTTCGTTAGCGCGGTCCTGAACCCAGTTTGTGACGTCTGTATCAGCTGGCCCACCATTTGGAGGATTGTATTTGAAGCCGCCATCGGCCGGTGGATTGTGAGACGGCGTGATGATGATGCCATCGGCGAAAGCGCCGCCGCGTCCTTTGTTATATCCCAGAATGGCATGCGAGATTACGGGCGTGGGTGAAACACCGTTGTTTTCGGCGATGATCGTTTCCACTCCATTTGCAGCCAGAACTTCAAGGGCCGTACGCTGGGCTGGCGCGGAGAGCGCGTGCGTATCCTTACCCATAAATACCGGTCCGGTGGCTGAGCCTTGGCTGCGGTAATCGCAAATGGCCTGCGTAATGGCGGCGATGTGAGCCTCGTTGAACGAGCCGTTAGAGGAAGTGCCTCGATGGCCGCTGGTGCCGAAGCTGACCAGTTGTGTTGCATCGCTTAAATCGGGCGTGCGCAGGTAGTAGTCTCGCTCCAGCTTTTCGACGTCAATCAACATGTCTGCAGGGACTGGTTTTCCGGCCAAGGGATGTGGCATTCATTTATTCTAGAATATGGAACCGATGACCATAACATATCGAGTAGGAAATGATTTGGAGCTCGATGCGATGATCGATCTCTACAGCGCCTCAACTTTAGGCGAGCGCCGTCCAGTTGGGGATCGGGAGCGGATGCGCATGATGCTTGAAAACGCCAACCTGGTGATCACGGCCTGGGATGGGGAACTGCTTGTCGGCATCTCGCGGTCTATGACGGATTTTGCCTATGCCACCTATTTGTCGGATTTGGCCGTGAGGGTGACGCATCAACGGAAAGGGATCGGCAAAGAGCTGATTCGCCGGACGCAATGCGAAGCACCGCAGGCGTCGCTGATTTTGCTTTCAGCGCCCAAGGCGGTGGAATACTATCCGCATATAGGATTTGCGCAACATGGCTCGGCTTGGGTGCTGGCTCCCGGCACGGCGTTGGTGTGAGGTCTGGGGGCGGGATAACTAAGGTCCAGGGCAAGGTTTAAAACTTCCTTACCTAGAGCCCGTCCCATTGCTAGAAATCGCTAATAAACACAGGGGTTCAACGCAATTTACGACTCCATCATATTGGCCTTATTGCCCCAAGATGGCCCAAACGCCTCTCGCATTCCAGGCCAGGAGGCTGCAACTGGGCCCGGCTTAAGTGCTTCGTTTTAAACGCAATAATTTTCGCGCGGAATAGTTTCTTGAAAATACCGGCATACGGGACAAGCTTACCTACAACAGTTGCGACGGTTAGCGCCACATCACCAGCCAGAGGCAGTGTCATAGTGCAGGATTCCTTCTGCACGTACACTTGAGATCTAATGGGCCATTTGCAAAAATTGTTTGACTCTCGTCTGACTAACACCGCCCTCTCGAACGATTTATGTTGAACACGAAGAGACATAGGTGAATCAGGTTTCCCCAGCAATGTGCAACTGCTGGAAGCTGCCCCTTCGATGGCCGCCGTAATAGCCGCCAATTCGCCGTTAGCTGTAGAGGGTGTGAAAAAGGTGCTACGCCGACGAGCACAACGAGGGCGACTCACTACAATTTGTAGCCGAATGGAACACCGGGTTTTTTCAAAGCGGCATCTGGATAAAACAATGAGCTGGTTCAATGCCAAGCGGAATCCGCAATTTACTGGAAATTAGCCAGGCAAATGCTTCGTGATGTCGTTGTAGAGTACAAAGACCACGAGCATCATCAGGAACACAAAACCCATTTTGAACACGGCTTCCTTTACAGGCATGCTCAAATCGCGGCGCATCACCATTTCGATCAGCAGCGTCAGAATCATGCCACCGTCGAGAATTGGAATGGGCAGTAAATTGAAGATCGCCAGATTCAGGCTGACCATGCACATGAAGTTCAAGAATTCAGCCGTACCTTCACGGGTCATGTCTCCCGCCATTTTGGCAATACCCACCGGCCCTTCCAAACCTTTGGCCGAAAGTCGGCGCTCCACGATCCCCCGCAGCGACGAGTAAATCAAGCCTGTGCCGGCCCAGTTTACTTTCAAAGATTCCTTCATTGCTTCAAGCGGAGGCAACTGCACGTAAACGTAGCGCGGTGCAAGGAACACGCCCAGCAAATAGCGTTTGGTGCCATCCCCAACTTCGGCAATCTTTGGAGTAATGGTTGTGGTCATCGGCTTCCCGTCGCGTGCGAAGCTCAATTCCACAGGCTTGCCCTGGCCCTCTTTCAGAATCTGGTGCAGGCGTTGAACAGCATAGACAGGCTTTCCATCAACGGCAAGCATTACATCGTTTTGCTTCAGCACGCGTGCTGCATCCATTCCTGAAGAAAGGCTTTGCACAAGCAATTCGTTCTTCGGCGCCCAGCCGATGTTGCCGATATTGTACTTTTCTTCCAGCTTCGGTGTTACCGTTAGCAACACCTGCTGACCGTTGCGATCTAGAACAATCGGCACCGGACGGTTGGCCGCGCCAATCTCGATTAGATCAACTTCGCGCCAAGTCAAATTCTCTTTATTGTCGAATTTCACCACACGGTCGCCGTCTTGAATGCCGGCTTTAGCAGCCACAGAATCTGGAGTAACGAAGCCCACGACAAAAGGGTCGTCAGCACCCTTCACTTTCGGGAACTTCACCATGAACAGGCCGGCCATAACGGCAATTGCCAGAATGACGTTCATGAACGGTCCGGCAAAAGCGATGAACATGCGCTGCCAACGCGGCTTAGCCAGGAACGAACGGGGGTCATCCACCACGGTATTTTCGTCGCCCAATTGTTCGCCTGCCATTTTGACGTAGCCGCCAAATGGAATCAGAGACAGGCGGAAATCAGTCTCCCCACGTCGAAAGCCAAAAATGCGGGGGCCAAAGCCGAAACTGAACGCTTCTACCCGGACGTCGCAAAGCAGGGCCGCCCAATAGTGGCCAAGTTCATGGACCAGAATCATTGTTCCCAAAAGGAGAATGACCGACCAAATGTTATGTAAAATATCCATGAAACCCCTACTCCCTATTGCCTGCCCGTCACTACTTCACGCGCTACACGACGAGCTTGTTGATCCATTTCCAAAATATCCTGAACGTTGTCGGCCCGTTTGTTCGGGATCCGGTTTAGTGTCTCTTCGACCACTTCAGCGATTCCAGGAAATGGAATTCGTTCCACTAAGAAAGCTTCTACGGCAATTTCGTCTGCCGCGTTCAAAATACATGTGGCCGAACCACCATTTTCTTGTGATTGATAGGATAATTTCAGAAGCGGAAATTTTTCCCAGTCGGGTGGATCGAACTGCCAACTGTGCGATTGAGTCCAATCCATGCGAGGAACCGGCGCAGCGGCACGATCCGGATACGTCAACGCGTATTGAATGGGCATTCGCATATCTGTTGTGCAGACTTGGGCGATCACACTTCCATCATTATATTCGACCATGGCATGCACTTTCGACTGTGGATGCACCGTCACTTCTACTTCTTTCGGCTGAAAATCGAATAACCAACAGGCCTCGATAACTTCAAAGCCTTTGTTCATCAGTGTGGCGGAATCGATTGTGATGCGGCGACCCATTACCCATGTTGGATGCTTCAGAGCTTGGATTGGTGTCACTTTTGCCAGGTCGCCCTTAGGAGTTAACCGGAAAGGTCCCCCGGAGGCGGTCAAGATGAGTTTGGTAACTTCGGATCGGCGACCGGCACGAAGGCATTGATGGGCGCCATTGTGTTCGCTGTCGACGGGAAGCAGTTCCACGCCGTTGGCCCTGGCCAAAGCCATGAGGAGTTCTCCACTGGCAACCAACACCTCTTTATTCGCAAGCCCGATGGTCTTCTTTGCGGCAACAGCGGCATGGGTGGCCTCAAGCCCGGCGGTTCCGACGATGGCTGACATTACGAAATCGACTTCTGAAGCAACGCAAATTTCCACCAATGCCGGAGGGCCTGAACGTAATTCAGGGGACGCGACACCTGCGGAGTTGAGTTTGTCTTTCAATGTTTTCAATATGATATCAGTTGCAACGACGACCACGGCGGGGTGAAATTCCCGGATCTGATCAACTAAGATGTCTGTGTTTTGGCCAGCAGCAAGCGCGAAAATCGAATACTCGTCACGGTTTTGCCGGACGACGTCGAGAGTCGAGGTGCCAATGGAGCCTGTAGAGCCGAGTACGGTCAGTCGTTTCATAGATGGCGATCCATCGAATGATATCAAAGATAGAGTAAGGGAAGAATTGGGTTTGTTTGTTCTGAAGCTGCGAGACCCTTACGGGCGCCAGGGAAGATGCTTCAGGGGTCTCTATGAGGTTAGTCTCGCTTTGGTGGGAGTTGCCTCCCTGGCTTAATTCCAATTCTAGGATATGATATTTGGAAATACAAGTCTAAACTTCATTACAGTGGATTAAAGTTTTTCAACCTTCACGCCAGCGAACCCTTCCAGCACTTTAATGGTGGCGCAAATATCCTCTTCGCCATATCCGGAAGAGATGGCTTGCTGGAACAACTGGTGAGTTAGAGCGGTCAGCGGCACGGGCACGTTAAGCTCTTTGGCGGATTCGAGCATTAGGCCAATATCTTTGTGCATCCACTTTACGGAGAAGTTGGTACCGAAATCGCGTTTAAGGACATACGGGGCTTTGAAGGCGATGAGACCACTTTTCGCGGCTGAGTTCTCAAGAACATCTAGCATTAGTTGCGGATCCATGCCGGCCTTAGTGGCCAGCACCATGCCTTCGTTGAAAGCTTGCAAAATGTTAGAGAGCACAAGATTTTGGGTTAGTTTTGCGTGCATGCCCATGCTGGAAGTTCCGCAGTAGTAGAGATTCTTCCCCATCGGCTCGAAGAATGGCTTCACTTTTTCGAACACTTCTTTGTCGCCACCAATCATGAAGGTGAGCGTGCCTTTTTCGGCACCTGGTTTGGAACCAGTGCATGGCGCGTCTATAAAGGTGACGCCTTTTTCTGCACAGCGTTTGGATGCGCTTAGGCTGTAAGCGGGGGCGACTGTGGAAGCATCGACAATGACGGTTCCCGATGCCGCGCCGGCGAGGAGTCCCTCGGGGCCGAACACCACTTTTTCCGACATGGCGGTGTCGCCAACAATCAGGAAAGTGCATTCACTGGCGGCGGCAACATCTTTCGGTGCGGCTACCACGGTGGCCTTGCCTGGGAACTGTGCGGCTAATTCTTCTGCCTTGGCAATGGTGTTGCTCCATAGGGCAACTTCATGACCAGCGCTCAATAGATGGCGGGCCATTGGATAGCCCATTATTCCGAGTCCGATAAAACCTAGTTTTGACATGACTTGTGGAATTATACCTTGACTCGGGGTGGCCCAGAACCATAGTCCTAACATAACTACAGTGCAAACCCTTCAAATTGTAAGGGATCCTCCGATTCACATTTTTCCGTTGCACATGTAAATTAGATACAGGTCATGAAACAAAGCAATATTTACGGGCTTATCGCAGCAGGGATATTGTTTTTAGCCGCACATTCAATGGATGGTGCATCGTTCGGATATCAGCCAGCTCCGGAACTCAGCCAAGGTTCGACGGCTTTGAATAATGTAACGGATACTGCGGATGTTGCTTGGGCGAGCACCCCAGAGCCAGGCACTCTTTCGATGGTGGTTTTGGGTGGCTTGCTTGTGGCGTTTGGTGTGGGATTTAAGCGTAAAAACTAGACGGGTGGAGCAAATAGTGAAATAATGCTCGCATACACAAGCGCTTCTATTGGACTTTGACCTTCCTGCTCGCATTGAGCATCACATTTATTGCTGATCGCTCTTTTTCGCAACAAAATGTTTCCGCGCAAATTAAAGAGCGGTGGCAGATGCAATCAAAACAAAATGAGACTGCGGGCCTTGCCGAAGCGTTTCGTGGCATAACAACGAACGGCACGGTTCAGCCGGGGTTGTTCAAAATTAAGTCCAGTGGTGTTTCCACGGCTCCGGTGAAGAAGGCGGCGGATGAGTATCTGGCTTCGCTTTCCTCCCAGCAGCGCACCCGCACCAAGTTCCCTTTTGACGACGATGAATGGCGCAAGTGGATGAACCAGCATTTCTACATCCGGCAAGGCGTGAGTCTTTCTGAAATGGATGATGCGCAACGCGGCAGAGCTATGGGTTTGATTAGGGCATCGCTTAGTGCTCGGGGCTTGAAGTTGTCGGAAGACATCATGAAGCTGAATTATACGCTGGGTGAACTCAACAACAACGATTTTGAGCAATACGGCGAACTGTTCTACTGGATCACCATAATGGGCGATCAGGTGGTGATGTCACCGGCATTCTTTGGATCGGACCCGGTAATTGCCAAAGCGGGTAAGTATAAGGGCACCGAAATTTTGCAATTGGAGCAGAAAATGGGGGGAATTGGTGCGTTCTCTTGATGACAGACAAAAGAGCAAGGCGGTGCTGAACGTTTCCAAGACCGGCAACAACAACGTTGGTGAAGCGTTTAAGGATAACGTGGTGCTGGATTATGCCGGGTTGCGTGTTTCGGATATGAACACGGCGCAGAAGAAAGCTTTGCTGGGGCTGGTGGAACGCTATGTGGGCAACGGACATTCAAAGGTGCGGAAGTCTGAAGTGGAAATCCCTTTGAAGGATACTTATTTTGCGTGGATTGGTGGGACTGCCGACAATAGCGTGTTTTATTACCGGGTGCATAGACCGGTTGTGATGCTTGAGTTTGATCACCAGAATCCGGCAAATTTGAGGCATTTGGCAACGAATCCGAATGTGCCGGAACGGAGCCATGTGCATGCTACGCTGCGCACGCCGAATGGGAATGATTACGGGAAGGATTTGCTTCTGCGGCATTATTTGCTGCATCCGCATGGGCAAAATTAGGGTGTGGTTTTAAGGTAGGCACTTATGACGAAGAGCACTCTTCCCACGCAAGAACAAGTTCACCGGGTTGCTGCGGAACTTGCGCCTGATGTAATTTATGCCCGGTTGAACATTGCCACAAGACTGGGCTGATTACCCGGCGAAGTATTTCAAAGTACACATTGCCGACGGTGCCAGCAGAGGGTCCCGGCTACGAGAGCTTGTAGAAAAAATAAGATTGAAATTCACAAGCGAACTGGAGCTGGAATCATTTGAACAGATGCCCTATTTCAACTTCCGCAATCAAAGCGAGCAGGCCAAACTGAAGGAGCCGGCTTGGGATTGGCGCAGCCAAGTGCATGCTACGCTGCGGACGCCGAATGGGAATGATCACGGGAAGGATTTATTGCGGCAACACTATCTGCTGCATCCGCATGGGCAAAATTAGGGTGTATTCTTAAGGTAGGTGCTTATGACCACAACCACTCTCCCCACGCAAGAACAAGTTGACCGGGTTGCTCAAGTTCTTGCTCCTGATGTCTTGCGCGTCCGGATGAACATTGATACCGACTGGGCTGACTGCCCAGCATTGTATTTCAAAGTGGTGATTTCCGATGATGCAAGTAGAAATGAACGGTTGGGAGAAGTTACAAATCGAGTACGTGAAACATTCACAACGCAGCTGGATCTATACTCACTTGAACCTTTTCCGTACTTCAATTTTCGCAATCAGAGTGAGCAAGCTAAATTGAGGGAACCTGCTTGGGATTAGCGCAGGACCTGCTGAGGCAAGCTGATCACCTTACTGAGTACGAAGGTATCGATCCAAGTCAGGCTAGCTTGCGCCGAGCCGTATCAACTGCATATTACGCGCTGTTCCACCTTCTTGTGGAAGAAGGCGCATTACGATGGACGGGTTCGCCCGAAGGCAGGATTGGATTTGAACGTGGATTCAATCACGGTTCAATGCGTACAATCTCCGAGAAGTTTGCAAGAAGTGTTTGGAAGGATTGGCACGCGAAAGTGCCTACAATTCCGAAATCGTTGAAGGAAGTTGCACTAGCGTTTATGACCCTGCAAGATCAACGCCACAAAGCCGATTACAACAACAGCCACGTTTGGACAGTTACTGATGCGAAGAATGAAATCAAGCTTGCCGAACGAGCGTTCGAAGCCTGGGAATCAATCCGCACAGATTCCATGGCTGGAAACTACCTGTTGGCAATGCTGCTGGGTAAAGCCCGCGTCTAGTATTCGTACCAGGCAGAATGCGCAGACCACTTGTCGCATTTCAAACATTGTGTGGTTGTCCAGAAGTGCATGCAGTTTGGACAGATTCCACCAGTTTCGAAAGTGTGCCAACTATGACCACATTCTCCGCAAGCCCAAGTATCTTCTCTCTTCGGTTTCCAGCTGCATTGCGGACACCTGATCTTCGGGCCTGTAATGCCCGTATATTGCTCTACACCCGAGTCAATTATCTCTTCGGGTTCCATAACGGCTGGGAGTATGCGAGTGGGCTCTTTTGCCATACACCTCTATTCTCGCTGAAATGATACGCGCGTGCTAGGGTGGTAAGTGATTTTACAAACTGCTGCCTGGGTTTGTCCCCCCTCGGCTGGCTCCCGTTTCATGAATATCATCGAGCTCAAAGGGGTTTCAAAGAGCTACCCCATTTACGATTCGCCGTCTTCGCGCTTAAAAGAGCTGTTGACGTTCAACAATGCCACCTATCACAAAGATTTTTGGGCGCTGCAGGACATCTCTATCGAAGTGAAACGGGGCGAGACTTTCTGCGTGGTTG
The DNA here is from genome assembly GCA_038220135.1 of Bryobacterales bacterium. Taxonomy (GTDB): domain Bacteria; phylum Acidobacteriota; class Terriglobia; order Bryobacterales; family Bryobacteraceae; genus JANXSF01. The sequence goes on from JBBRJC010000004.1 coordinate 19,629, forward strand.
GCGAAAATGGTTCCGGCAAAAGTACGCTGCTGCAAATGATTGCTGGAATCCTGCAGCCGACCAAAGGTGAGCTAAGCGTAAGCGGCCGTGTGTCGGCGCTGCTGGAATTAGGCTCCGGGTTCAATCCTGAATTTTCCGGCCGCGATAATGTCTATTTGAACGCAGCCATTCTCGGCCTTTCGACGAAAGAAATTGATTCCCGCTACAAAGCCATTGAAGAGTTTGCCGAGATTGGGGAATTTATCCATCATCCGGTGCGCACCTATTCCAGTGGCATGGCCGTGCGGCTGGCATTTTCGGTGGCAATTCACGTCGACCCGGAAATTCTGCTGGTGGATGAAGCGCTGGCCGTGGGCGATATCTACTTCCGTCAACGCTGCATGCGGAAAGTTCACGAATTGCGAACCAAGGGTGTCACGATTCTGCTGGTTTCCCATGCGATAGGCGATGTGAAGGCGGTGGCTGATCGCGTGTTATGGCTGGACAAAGGCCGCATTCGCGAAATGGGAACGCCGGAAATTGTGATCGCGAAATATCTGGGCATGATGACGGAAAAAGACTCTGCCTACCTGGAACTGTCGAAGCCAACTGGGACTAAGACGGAATTTGCGAACGCGCCGGAAGTGGTGCGGACCATTCCGAATGTAGATCATCGACATGGAGACGGTCGCGCCAAAGTGATTGGCATTGCGGTTTGTAACGCACAAGGTAAGCCGCTGGCGCTGCTGGAGCCAGATTTGAAAATTATCATTCGGGTGAGCGCGCAGGCTGAAGAGTATGTGGCGCTGCCAAACATCGGCTTCATGATGCGCAATCATTTGGGGATGGATTTTGCCGGCAGTAATACTACGCGGGAAGGGCATCAATTGGAGCCGATGGCCGCTGGCGAAATTCGCACGGTGGACTTTCATGTAGACCTGCCAACCCTCTATCCGGCACATTTCTCCTTTTCACCAGCCGTTGCCGATGGGACACTGGAGAATTACCGTATGTGCGACTGGATTGATAACGCTCTCACCTTGCAGATGGGCCACGGTGAGGGTCAAGTGTATGGTTACATGCATCTGCCGTGCCGTGTAGAAGTGAACGCAAAGCTGATGGACAGCACCAATGGCAATTGAGTTTACCGGCGAACGCGTGGTACCCGGCCAAGTGGATACCGATTTATGGAACGAGCATTTTGCGCGCTATGCGTTTGCGTCGCGACTGGC
>JBBRJC010000005.1:0-20695 GCA_038220135.1 Bryobacterales bacterium
ATTCAGTAGGCGCCACATACGGTCAGTGGCGTCCTCAAAACCGCTGCGATGACGATTGATCAGACTACTCAATTCAGTATGGTTCATGTACTGTGCCAGAAATCCGCCCTTGTCTGTTAGCGCCTCGTAGATCGGGTTAACGCCGGGTTCCAGCAACCACTGGCGCAGCGGCGTAGGAAAACCCATTTTTTTGCGATGAACGATGTCGTGCGGCAGTAAATCCTCGACACACTTCTTAAACAAATACTTCTGGGTGGATCCCTTGATCTTCAAATTGTCGGGTGCGCGCATAGCGAATTCCACAAACGTATGATCCAGAAATGGGACGCGACTTTCAATGGAACAGGCCATACTCATCTGATCTTGCTTCATCAGCAATTCCACCAGATAAGTCTTTTGGTCGGCATACAGCATGCGGCGCAAGTGACTCTGATCCTTCCAGTCGTGGTCGTAAGCAAGGTAGTTGTCGTAGATGTGCACCGGTGCATTGTTCATCAACTGACGCTGCTGCTTTTCCGAATAGGCGGAGTAAAAGTTATCGAGAAAAAGCGATTCGGTACTCTCTTCGCGTCCCACAAAAGTGTGTCCCAACTTGCGGCGGATAGAGGCGTTAAGCAGGCTGCTGGTCGCCACTTGGCTTCTCACCCATTTGCGCATCGGCTCCGGTACTGCTTTATACGCACCAAGGTATTGCGTGTTCAGCAAATTCCAACGATACCGTTCGTAGCCGCCAAATAATTCGTCGCTGCCCTCACCTGTCAAAACCACCTTCACCTGACTGGCGGCAAGTTTTGAGACATAGTACAGAGAAACGCTCGAAGGCCAGGCAATCGGTTCATCTTCGTGCCAGATCAGTCGCGGCAGGCTTTCAAAAAATTGATCGCGGCTAAGGCGCACTTCGTGATGTTCGGTGCCAATGGCACGCGCCACTTGAGAGGCATAACCCAGCTCACTATATTTTTCTTCGTCGTAGCCGACGGAGAATGTTTTCACAGGACCATCGGCCATCCGTTTGACCAACGCGGCGATTGCCGAAGAGTCAACACCACCGCTCAGAAATAAGCCGAGCGGCACGTCACTCATCAGGCGCATTTGCACGGTTTCTTCCAGACGGCGGCGGGTTTCAGAAACCCAATCGGCTTCACTGATTTCGTTGCCGCTAGTGGCCGGTTTGGTCTGATCCCAATAACGCTGGATGTTCAATTCCAGCTTGTCACCCTGTACCTGAACCGAAGCCGTATGGCCGGGCATCAGCTTGCGAATGCCGCGGAACATGGTTTGTTCGCCGCTGGTGTAGCCAAACGCCAGATATTCATTGATGGTCGATTCTTCAAAGCGCGCCTGAATGTCGGGATGTTCCAGCAGCGCCTTAATTTCCGACGCAAAGGCGAAAATCTTACCGTCGAAATAGTAATAAAACGGTTTGATGCCCAACCGGTCGCGAGCACAAAGCAGCGTGCGGGTTTGCGTATCCCAAACTGTGAAAGCGAACATGCCGCGGAATTTCTCAACGCATTTGGCGCCCCATTCAGTGGCACTGTGTAAAATGGTTTCCGTATCGCTGCGACTGATGTATTGATAACCCAGTTTTTCCAGCTCTGGGCGGACTGCGGAGTGGTTGAATACTTCGCCGTTGTAAATGATCCAATGCGTGCGGGCGGCGTTGGTCATCGGTTGATGACCGTGGGAGGATACGTCGATAATGCTCAGTCGGCGATGTCCTAGGGCAACCGAGTCGTCCTGGAAATAACCAAAGTCGTCGGGTCCGCGGTGTGCAATGGCACCATTCATTCGCTCGACGATGGCACGTGCGCGATCCAGGGGTTTCGAGCTAACAAATCCGGCGATGCCGCACATAAATCCTACCTTTAAGTTTAGCCTTTCAGCCTAACGCCTGAATAGGCGTTGTAAGCTATAGACTTCGGCTGGTTTTGCCGATTGCTTTAATTAGGCTCATGAGGAGCCCTTAGCCAATGCTGTTCAACAGCGTCATATACTTTGTTTTCTTAACTATAGCCGTTTTGATCTACTGGCGCCTTGCTTGGCGGCAGCAAAACGTATTCCTGCTAATTGCCAGTTATATTTTTTATGGCTACTGGGATTGGCGATTTCTTTCGCTTATGTGGGCGTCGACTTTGGTCGATTTCTTTTGCGCAAAGATCATTGCCGCCTCAGACGACAAGATAAAACGCCGAAGTTTGCTGACGCTTTCGCTCGTCTTGAATTTCGGTTTCCTCGGCTTCTTTAAGTACTTCAATTTCTTTATCGATTCCGCGTCGGTTGGGTTGGAGGCGATGGGGATCCACGTTCCGATGAAGGTGTTGGCCATTGTTCTGCCGCCTGGAATCTCGTTCTATACGTTTCAAGCGGTTGCCTACATTGTTGACGTCTACTTCAAGAAGCTTGAACCATCGAAGAATCTGATCGACTACGCGCTGTTTATCAGCCTCTTTCCACACCTCATCGCAGGACCAATTCAGCGTCCCAGCCACCTGTTGCCGCAGTGCCAGAAGCCACGCCATTTTGATGCGGATTGGTTTTGTGATGGGTTAATGTTGATCGCCTCCGGACTGTTTCGTAAGTGCGTGATTGCCGATAATTGCGGAGCCGTAGCCAATGCTGTTTTCGATGGTCATATGGGTTCCAATGCGGCCGTGATGCTGCTTGGCGTTTACGCGTTTGCATGGCAAATTTACGGTGATTTTAGTGCCTATAGCGACTTTGCCCGAGGGAGTGCGCAGTTGCTCGGCTTCCATTTTATGGTGAACTTTAAGCAGCCATATTTGGCGGTCAGCTTGCAGGATTTCTGGCGCCGCTGGCACATCAGTTTAAGCACCTGGCTGCGCGATTATTTATATATTGCCCTGGGTGGAAATCGTCTCGGGACGGTGCGCACCTATATCAATCTCATGTCAACCATGCTGCTGGGCGGGTTGTGGCACGGAGCCAACTGGACGTTTGTGGTTTGGGGCGCGATTCATGGCGTGGGCCTGGCTGTGGAGCGGCTTCTAACGGGCGGCAAACCCGAGGCTTCAACCAATGTTTTCGGACGCTGGGCGCAACGAATTTTCATTTTCCACATCGTTTGTTTGAGCTGGGTGTTTTTCCGGGCTAATTCAGTGAAGGCGGCTTGGGAATATCTTGCGGCACTCACAGTTTGGGAGTGGAAACCGCAGTATGCCAATGGTTGGCTGCTAATGGGCTGCCTGGCCTTTACGTTGTTCCTGGTGGATCTGTTTTTAGAGAAGACGGGCGAGGAATACCCATTTGCAATGGGTGCGAACTGGCGCCGGATTACGGCTGCACTGGCGATGCTGGTGCTGGCTTTTGTGTTTTCTGTAAGTGAATCGAATGCGTTCATCTATTTCCAATTCTGATCGGCCAGTGCTGACTGCCGCACAATCGTGGGCAATCGTGCGCCCGTTCCTTGTCTGGCTCGTGGTGCTGAGCCTTGGCCTTGTAATTTTGGCGGAAGTGGCGTTTCGTTTGGCTGGTGTCGACTATCCCACGCTCGGCCAGGCGGACATGGATCGCGGTTGGGCCGGCCGGCCGGAAGCGCATGGCATCATTCGAGACGAGAATAAAGCAGGGGTTGAGATTTCCATCAACAGCGACGGACTCCGTGATGTGGAACACAGCCTCGATAAGCCCGCCGGAACTTTCCGTGTAGCCGTTTTGGGCAATTCCTATACTGAGGCTTTTCCCGTTCCACTGGAGCAGGCTTATTGGAACGTGACGGGTAAGAACCTGGGTAATTGCCTGCCCGCAGGTAAGGAAAAAGTGGAAATGATCAACTTCGGCGTTGGTGGCTATGGCACCGCGCAGGAATTGATTACATTGCGCACGCAAGTTTGGAAGTACAAGCCGGATATGGTGCTGCTTGGGTTTTTGACCAGCCATGACGTTTGGTACAACCACCGACCGCTGAGTCAACAGGCGCTGGCGCCGTACTTTGTTTTGAAAAACGGCAAGCTGGAACTGGATGATTCGTTTAAGTCCAATATCAAATCCCAGAAAGTAAAAGGGATACAGTTGGCCGTTCAAGACCGGTTACGCGCGTTGGGTGCAGTGACGCACGCCCGTGGCGACGTGAAACAGTGGATTTTCACCACCATGCAGGAACTGAAGGCCTCAAAGGATAGTGGCGAAAAGGTAAGCCTGTTGCCCACCGATTTCGTCTATGTGGAGCCGAAGGACGAAAAATGGGTGGAGGGCTGGAAGGTAACCGAGGCCCTGCTAAAGCAGATGCACGACGAGGTTAAAGCGGCTGGCGTACCCTTTGTGGTGGCAACTTTGAGTAATGCGATTCAGGTACACCCCGACGCTCAAGCACGACAGGCATTTATGCAACAGCTCGGGGTGCAGACGCTGTTTTACCCCGATGAGCGGGTGAGCGCGATGGGCGCGAAGGAAGGCTTTCCGGTAGTGCAAATTGCCCAGCAGCTGGCGGAACGTGCGACGCGCGAAAATGTCCATTGGCACGGTTTTCCAGGAGCCATGGGTAAAGGGCATTGGAATGAATCGGGGAATCGGGCAGCCGGTGAAGCGATTGCTGCCGGCGTTTGCCAGGCTCTAAAGCCCTAATACCCCAAATAAAAGTTGGGGAATATCGACCTTCCCCTCATTCGAAATCGCATCCTTGGCCGACAACTCCACCCACTGAAACATTAAAGAACAGGAACCTTGGATTGTGAATATTGAACAACGCGAACCACACCGGAATACTCAATCCGCAACAACTCGTCGTTCATGAATCCCTTAATTTGTTCTTCAGAACCGCCCCCAGACCCTGCCCCAATCAATGGAAAAGCAACAGAATTAAAGGCACCATCGATGACCAGTTTCATCGCAGTTCTGACAGATTGCCGCACAGAATATTCAGAAGATCGCCACCACATATTGATGCCAGCCACATGAATTATTCCGAGAAATGGAAGACGCCCCGCAGACGTCAGCACCGCCCCACCAAGCGCGATTGGCCCATGCCTTGCGACTTCACAAAAAGGCAGCGTTCCACCGTTGCGTTTGATCGCACCCGATACTCCTTGCGGCAGTAGCAGCCACCACGGGATGATGTTGCGGTTCCATGCGTTGACAATAATTTCGACAGGCTGATCTAACAGATCGCCAGTAGTATTTATCAAGTTCATCGATTGAATGCCTACGGCTGCAATAGATGACGCGAACCAGGCTCCAATTGTCAGTATTTACCAACCTATTTCTGCATATCCACAATTGCGGCAGCTAGTATCGAACTGTGACCGACGATGTGGCGCTTGTCCCGGTGCGATCAGTCACTGTGACGTTGAACAGGTATGTACCGCGCGAAGGCAGTTGAACAACAACTCTCTCCGAGTCTGCATTGAGTATTGCCGCTTGGGGATAGCCTGGGGCAGAGGCCCAGCTAAAGGTAAGTGCACCGGTATTCGGTGACGCCGAAGCTGAAGCATCAAGGTTGACTTGTGGTCCGTTACTTTCCACAACAGCAGGGCCAGCGATTGCTGCGGTAACTGCAGCTCCGGCCGGTACATCCGGGACAATCATGAATTCAAATTGGAACACATTCCGGCTATTGGGTCGAATGTGGCAAAGGGTCCAATGGACATCGGTAGAGCCGGGAACCTCGACGCGGGTGAAGTTCAGGATGCGCGAGCCACGGGAATCAAGAGCCGCTTCAAATGGTTTGCAGTCACCAGTGGCAGAAGTACAAGCAGGATACTGAACGGTAAGCGGCTTATCAACACGCATAAAGTGCGTGTCACCTGAAACAATCACCACTTCGCCTTTGAAATTAACTGTTTCCGAACGTAGCGCTTTGACAAAATCTTCATACCCGGAGCGGCTGTTTCCAGTAACGGTTTCAAAGAACGCTTCAAACATATTGGCTTGGATGCCAATCAGTACGCCAAGAGACTTGTTGGATCGCGCAGTTTCAAACACCTTTTTCAGCCAAACCAGGTTTGCCGCGTTGCGAGCTGTATACTCTTTGTCGTTGTCGTAGAAGGGATTAGGGGCACCCTGATTCAATTTATATTCCAGGTTGTTGTTGCTACCCGGAACATGGATAGTTGCAAAGACAACCGGACCCCGGACAAGAATGGCATTTTCCGCGTAAAGCGAATAGAGCGGATCTTCGCTTTGGCGAGTCAGAGACAGCGGTCTGCGGCCAAGTGACTGCTTAGGGGGAAAGTAGGTTCTGCGGACAACGGCAAGGCGTTCCAGCGGATCGTATGCTCCGTTGTTGGTGCGCATGCAATCGGTCCATTCATTGTCCCCCACGGAATAAAGCAAGGCCGAATCGAAACTATTGAACCAGTTCAAGACTTTTGGATAATGAGAATTATCGCAGCGGGTGGATCCATTTTTGGTGTCGCCGATATGGATCGTGAAATCAACATTTTGCCGGTTGATGTCCGCAATCACCCGCTCGAACCGCGGTTCGGCAGCAGCGCCGTAAGGCGAATCGCCAATAAGTGCAATGTCGAAATTTTGCGCAGCAGCGGAGGCTATCGCAAGCGCGAAGAAGATTTTAAGCATAGAAAGGAGTGCCCAGTATGCTCGGCAAATATATCGCAGTAATGAATAACGGGTAACAGTTGAGTGAACTGGACCATAGTCCGATTGAAAGCCCCCCAGTACTTTTCACTCCTCCGGTCCAAGAACCTCAATCCAACGACCTGAAAAATTATAATCGGCCCGCAATCAATAACTTACGAAAATCATCCGGTCAGCCCGACCCGCCCCCACCCTATCGTAGAGCCAGGAAATCAAAACCGCTGCGCAGCGTTTTTCCTCGAAAAGTCCGTGACGGCCGCCCAAAGGCGCGCCCAGCGGCACGCAAAGCTTTGCGTATTAATGCGAACCGCCGGTCGTGAACATAGAAAATCTGAATTGCTCTTATCGAGGTGGCTCCTCAATTGAGCAAGGTGGCAAAACCATCACTGTTAGCTTGGGCGGCTACAGCAAAAGGTTGAAATGCAAGCGGCCGGCAAATTCGTGAATTGTCCCGATTATTTAAAGGCCGAAGTGTATCCGCAACTAAAACTTCTTCAACCCCTCAAGCATGCTTCGCGTATTTCCCCGCGCCGGATGCGTAACCGTATGTACCGGGCGCCAGTTCTCATTCATCGCCCCCAAATAATGCACACTATTACGCTCAGTCCCCATCAAAATCACCGTCAACTTCTTCGCCGGATAGTACAGCGCCCGGTATTGCAAATCGGTCGCACCCTCTTTCCAACGATCCGCCGCCGGTTCACCCAACTTCCGCACCACTGCAAAATAGTCGTCACTTCCCTTCAGCCCCAGATCTTCCTGCATCACCGTCGTATACTCAATTCGTGTGCCGCCGAAATAACTGACAACCAGGAAACAGGCCAAAACTCCAAAAATCAAAACAAACCCAATTACCCAGCCGATCTTCGATTCAGTCCCACCAGACCGGATACCAATAACCTCAGCCGCAGTCGGATGCGGCCTGTTCACAGGAGCCGCCGGGCTTGGTCCCACCGGACGCGGCATCTCAATCACACGCCGCTCAAATGGCCAAAGCTGCCCGGCCTTAAACTCCAACTCTTTATTCAAACCGACGATCATGACCGGCTCTTCAATTTTCGAGATCTCACCAACATAACGCCTCGGAACCCAAACCTCGGACTTCGACTTTGCATTCACCACCAGCACTTCAGACCACGTTGCACGCAGATACAGCCACTCATTATGTTTAACCCCAACAATCGGGGGGTAAAACGAAAATGAACGGCCAGTTAACTGCTCAAGTGATGGCGCGCCAGAAGTCGACATTCAGGTCCTTTCAGTGTAGTGCAGCAACCACCAGGGTGTTGCTACTTCTTCTTGTCCGGCGTAATCTCACGCATCCGCAAATTGCGGTAATAGGTCACGCTCTTCGGGTCATGTGCCTGCAAAGCCAGGTAACCCTTTGTGTACGTGTTCTTGGTGTCAACATAATCGTTCACCACAACTTTGCCGTTCACCTTGATCGTCACATGATTGCCAACAACGCGAACGTTCTGGGTAAACCAGACGTCGTCGTCAACCAGGTGCTCCATCACGTTCTGAAAGTTATACAAGCTCCCCGTGCGCTTGGGATCGGTGTGAGAGTTGTTCACTTGCACTTCGTAACCCTTTGGGAAACCTTCGGAAAACGCAGCGCGAAAATACATGCCGGAATTGGAACCCTTCGTGGTCTTCGCCTCAGCTTCAAATTCGCAGTCCACACATTCTTTTGTCATCCAGAAAAGATGGCTGCGTTGGCCCTGGGCCACAATCGTGCCATTTTCAACCTTCCAGTTTTCCGGCTTCTCTGTAGCCTTCCAACCCTTCAGGTCTTTACCATTGAACATCTTCAACCACTTGCCATCTTTTGCTTGGGCCATCGGAACCAGCACAAGGCAAAGGGCCATTACAGACGCGGGATTTATAATTCGCATTCAACTAGAATAGCTTGCATACCCTGGAGGTCCCAAATGCGTTTCTTTGCTGTCGCACTATTCGCCGCCACTATTTCCCTGGCGGCAACGCTTCCGATTGTAGAAAAAGTAGAAAATCAACCGCTGGAAGCCAGCGTTCGAAGAATCGTCGAAGCTCTGAAAATAGCCGGTGAACCGCTTCCTGAAAGCGAAATCGCTGAACTGGCCACTACGCGCTCAACCAAACGCATTCAAGAAATCCTCGACAAACACTGCCTCGTTGGAATCGAAATTAATCCTGAAAGCCGGGTCAAAGTGTTGGAAGGCGAAGCCAAACCACAACTCATTCAACAGGGTTGGCGCTCGTTCCTGGTCAAGGTGATCAATCAGGCAGGTGTCACAGCCGTTCTCCGCGCCACCAGCCCGCAGGCGGACCGGCTTTTCAACGCGCCCCCAGGCAGTACAGACCGCAAATGGATCGACATCCAAATGGTCAACAAGCAACCCATGCGCGAACGCCTCTCCGGCCTGGAACTCGAATATCGCATCCTGCAGCTTTATTCACGAGACGCTGGAAAGCGCGAGGCCAAACTTGCCTTCGACGTCGGCCAGGGCTCGCAGGATCTGGGTTTTCGCAGCGAAATCGACATTCTGTTCACTGCACTGCCAGCCACCAAAGTCACATTGCGCGTTTTTGATACTGACGGTAAACCCACCACCGCTTCATTCGTAATCAAAGACGGCCAAGGGCGCGTCTATCCCTCGCAAGCTAAACGCCTGGCACCCGATTTCGCCTTTCATCCGCAGGTCTATCGCGCCGATAAAGAATCACTGACCCTCCCGCCTGGCAGCTACATTGTCGAATATACGCGAGGGCCCGAATACCGCCGCAAAACTCGAAAACTGGAAATTACAAACAAACCCAATGAAGTCACGTTCAACCTGGAACGCTGGATCGATCCCGCCAAACTCAACTATTATTCTGGCGATCATCACATCCACGCCGCTGGCTGCTCGCACTACGAAAAACCAACCGAGGGCGTGTTCCCAGAAGACATGATGCGCCACATCCTGGGTGAAGATTTGAAGGTCGGCTCCGTCCTCACTTGGGGTCCCAATTGGTATTTCCAAAAAACCTTCTTCGAGGGTAAAGACAATAAGCTGTCCTCTCCAGCCAACAAAATGCGATACGACGTTGAGGTGTCCGGCTTCCCCTCCAGCCACACCGGCCACATTTGCCTTTTGCGGTTGAAGGAGCAGGACTATCCCGGCACCAAAAGGATTGAAGATTGGCCAAGCTGGGGTTTACCCATTTTCAAATGGGCGAAGGCACAAGGCGCCGTAACCGGCTTCGCTCATTCCGGTTGGGGACTAATTCAAACATCGGCAAAACTTCCCAGCGACGAAGTGCCGGCATTCGATGGCATCGGCGCCAATGAATTCATAGTCGGTGTCGCTCACGATGTGGTCGATTTCATCTCAACGGTTGACACACCATTCCCCTCAGAACTCAACATTTGGTATCACACGCTCAACGTAGGCTATCGCACGCGCATCAGTGGCGAAACAGATTTCCCCTGCATCTACGGTGATCGTGTTGGCCTCGGACGCAGCTATGTCCGGCAGGACAAGTCGCTTGAATATGACGATTGGACCGCGGGAATTCGTGAAGGCCGCAACTACGTCAGCGACGGGAAAAGCCATTTGATCGATTTCCGTGTCAATCAGCGTCGAATGGGCGACCAGGCGAGCGAAGTGCAACTGAAATCCCCGGCAACCGTAAAAGTGAGTGTCGAGGTTGCAGCACTGCTCGATGAGACCCCGGATGAACGGATTCGGCGTGCCGATTTCAACCAGAAGCCCTATTGGGAACTGGAGCGCTCGCGAATCGGCAACGGTAGAAAGGTTCCGGTAGAGCTGATCGTCAACGGCCAAGCCATCGCCCGAAAAGAGGTGGAAGCCGATGGTGTGCAACGCAAGCTGGAATTCGATGTGCCTATCGAAATCAGCAGTTGGATCGCGGTGCGCATCCTGCCGTCTTCGCATACAAATCCGATTTGGGTGCTGGTCGGCGACAAACCAGTGCGGGCGTCAAAGAAGAGTGCCCAATGGTGTTTGACGGCTGTGGAAAAGTGCCGTCAGCAAAAAATGCCGCGGATCCGGCTGGAGGAGCAAGGAGAAGCCCAGCGTGCATACGACTTTGCGAAATCTGCCTATCAGCAAAGGCTAAAGGAGTCGGCAAGAGATTGACGAGAAAACATTTTCACCAAGCAAACTCCCCCCCCCCAAAGTCTTGCCCAAAGCCCTTGGAAATCGCTCGGCGCGACTTGCAAATTTCCTCAGCTTCCGTTGCGGTTAACCTGAATTCCGAAGTTGAACAAGTCTGATAGCCAACTGTGGCGCGGACACTCGTGTCTGCCGCGTCGGGACTCTTGCCGACGCTCTTCGCTCAAGCATTTACAAATAACCCTTGGATAAGAGCAACTTCGGAACTCAAGTTTATGTTCATCCTAGAAAAGGCAGTTGAATTCCCAACATACTGCTAACCGCTTTCGTTGTAAGCAGCTAACCTCAATGGAGTTGTCATCTGATTGGTGAAGTGCGCAGCAGTTGAACGTGTCAAATGGATTTTTCCAGGCAAAGTTGAAATTCGCCATAAGACGCGCTTCACCGCCAGAAGAAGTTTCTGATGCTTTAGTTTTGCAAGCTGGCGATCAGGGAATCTTTGGCACGCATGATGTGTTTGCGTACCGATTGAACCAGACGAGCAGTGTCACGAGCTTCGAGAGCGTCGTAAATCTCCTCATGTTCAGCCTGTTCGTCCTTGAGTCGGGAAACACCGGAATCAGAGCCCATATGGATACGGGCAATTTTCAAGTGCGCGTTGAGGCTTTCATAAACCTCAATCAATCGAAAATTACCGGACAAGGAAAGCAGCGTTTTGTGCAGTTCGCCATTATCCCGCTCATGTTGTACGCGGTCTTCGTCGGCGCGAACTGTTTTACGCAGGTTTACTATCAGAGCTTTCAGCTTCTTCAGATCGTTGGCAGTTGCATTTTTCACCGCCCCTTCGGCTGCCAGACACTCAAGGGCACAACGAATATCGAAGGTTTCGCCAACGTCTTTAACCGACAAGCTGGCTACATATGTGCCACTGCGTGGACGAATTTCCACCAGGCCTTCAGTCGAAAGCTGTTGGATGGCGTTGCGGACGGGGGTCAGGCTCACACCCAGTTTGACAGCCAACTGGTCGATGTGAAGACGTTCCCCTGACTTTAAGGTAGAGCTTAAAATAGCCTGCCTTAAAACCTTGTAGACCGCATCGACGGCACGTTCTCTTTTTAGCTTTTCCAGTTCCATTGATGAAGAAAGGGCAGGCCGCTGCGCCTGCCCTCGAAATTCTTGAAAACTTTCGTCCTAGAAGCTCTTCAATGCCGCTTCTTCATTGTCGAAAACTTCGAAGACCGTGTAAAGCTTGGTGATCTGCAGCAGATCATGGACGCGCTTGGTCAGGTTCAGCAGCTTCAAAGCGCCACCGGAGTTTGATACGGTGGTGAAAGCGCTCACCAACTCACCAATTCCAGAGCTATCAATGTAATTGACGTCACCTAGATTGATGAGCATCTTCTTGCTGCCAGAGGCAGACAGTTCACGAACCTTGTCGCGGAGCGCGCTGGAGCCTTCGCCCAGCGTGATTTTTCCGGCAACATCCACAATAGTCACATCACCAGCGGTGCGACTCGATATTTGAACACTCATTCATTCCTCCATGCGTTGGAACGGCCAGGGGGCTGACAAACGGCTCAGCCACACTCCCTCGCTCGAAAAACGATACCTACCGAGTATACAAATTGCAGAGCCGTAACGGTAGTAGGGGTAACATATTTTCTGTCAATCACTCATTTTTCAACGCGGGCAACCAAACTTCGTAGAGATTCTTGTCAACCTTGGGAAAGGTGGCACCTGTGTAAATCAGCCCTAAATCAACCTTATATCCTGAATCAGAAAGGGTCGATTCTACGACTTTCTTGATTTGTTGAGCCTCGGCAACATCCGATTCGTAGTAACGGATATCGCCTTTTGTGTGCTGAACGACAAATTGCTTTCCGGGCGCGTTATACCCACCTCTCGTAAGTGCGCCAACTACTTGATCGGCAACTGCCGCATCACCACGGCTCTTGTAGTGGACATATACGGTCTTTTTGCTAGTCAGAACAGGCTTGGCGCCAATTCCATGAGCTGTAGCACTTTGTTGCCACTGCATCCGCTCTTCGATCGACCGTGAACCATCGATTAATCCCTCAAATATCTGTTTGGCCGATTCCGGATCTTCCTTTGGAATTGCTGACCCAATCCTGGCAATTTCTTCAGGTGGAACCCGTTCCGGACCTTTGGTTTTGTTCAGGAGAGTTTCCAGGCGAGCTTTCAACTTCGTGGCATTCTCGGCGGCTTCATAGATATTGAAACCTTTCACCAATCCAAGAGCACCAATCGCAGCAGTCATAGCCCCCAGACCATTGCGGAAAAAGAATCGCCTTTCAACTTGGAATTTCTCCCGGTCAAAGGAGAGCTTCTCACTACTTGCCTTGACCTCGAGTTCAACTTTGATTCGAGCATGCTCCAACTCGGCTTTCTTTAACTCATAGTCGCGGTCATTCTTGCGTCTGGTTTCCTCTAACTCAAGCGCCTTCAATTCATTGGCATCCATGATCCAACCTCCTGTATGCGGATTTAATGCATACAAAGAATAGCGGAAAACAAGTCCGAAACGGGCCAGTATTTAAGGCAAGTATTCAAGAAAGGCGAAGGTTACTTCTTGGAGAAGAAGCCGGATAGCATGCTAGCAATGCCTCCGCTTTGTTTTTTCACTTCAGGCACGCTCTTGCCAATCAGCTTCTCGGCCAATGCGGCGACGCTTTTGCCAAAGTTCGTTGTTGATGGAATGGGCTTGCCATCTAGCAGTGCGCGCTGCACGGAATCATAATCGCTCGGAACTATATGATAAACGGGCGTGTGCAAAGCCATTTCGATCATGTCTTCGGACAAACCCACGTTGTCGCTGTACCGGTTGATCACCAGACGCACTTTATCCAAACTAACCTGATTTGCCTCGTAATACCGCAACACTCGCTGCGTTGCATTCAAGGCAGGTAATTCATTGGTTGAAACTAATACCACTTCGTCTGCCAATCGCGCCATGCTCAGATACCAGTCGCCATAGGCACTTCCGGTATCGACAACGACTGATTCATAGTTGCACCGCGAAAATTCAATCAGTTGGTCGGCACTCCGTAGCTCGAACGGAATTTCCAGAGCGTTTTCAGGTGGCAATAAAATGTCGATGTTGTTGGCTTTCACCACAGAACCATTCCAAATGCTGGCATCCATTTCGGTGTGATGGGCCATCACGTCAATGAAACTGTATGTGGATTTCAACTTCAGCAGAAATGAAATGGTACCGGTCACAGGATCGAGATCAGCTAATAGAGCCCGGTGAGCTTTGTTGAGGCGCTTGCCTTGCACTGCCAGATTTACGGCAAGCGTGCTGGCACCGCAGGCACCTTTGGCAGGAACGACGCAAATCACCTTTCCGTTGGACGCACCGCCGGCAATGTGCGGGTTGAGCTTGTCCAGCCTTGCCATGACAGACTGCATTTGCTCTGCCATGAAAGGTTGAACAAGAAATTCCGAAGCCCCTTGACGAAGACATTGCAATATCAAGTTAGGATTGTTCTCACCAAGCAAAGTGACCACTTGCATGCTTGGGGAAATCGATAACAAGTCTAAAATAGTGAGCAGTGCCCTGGGCAAGTCTGTCATCATGTCCAGAAAGCAGAGGTTCACGGCCCCGTTTTGTTGAATCTCAGTTAGTGTCCTGGCGGTCGGATAGCCTGAAATCTCAGTTACAGGTACATTTGCAAGTTGTTGAGTTACAATGGGGTTAATCTCCCCAAAGACTTTGCGGCTCGGGCTAACAATGATCGCATTCCAACCCTTACTCACCGATTCCTCCACAAACCTGCATCGACTTTGGGCCTGATGATTTCACTCGCATATTCTGTTGATTCGAACACATTCCGCAAACACAAACCTAGCCTGTTGCAATCGCCCTACTCGGTCTTTTCGGTCGCTATGCAATTTTCATCGGCATTCTTGAAGGAAAACATGAGAGTTGTTGCCTGAAGAAATAACTTAAACCTTTAGGGACCCTAGTCGATAAGCCTTTTCAGGACGGGGCAACAAAGTAGTACACCCAGGTCCATTAGCGGTTCAGTTTGGTAAGGAGGAGTGCACATGACGAAGGAAGAGGCTTTTGGCCAGGAAGTGTTTGGACAGACATTTATGAAAGACAGTTTATTGCAGGATAGTTTTCGCCAGGACATACAGTTGAAAATGGCTTCACCGGCGCCGTCGAGCGACAAGAAGACGGTTTTGATTTGTGAAACCCAGCCAATTACGGCGGCTGGGATGCGAGCACTGTTAAGTGTTTCCAACGAGTTAGAGCACATGGCTAGTGTCTCCACGCTCGATGAAGCGAGCGATTTGCTACGGAATCGCCAACCGGATCTAGTCATACTCGACAAGTCGCTGGGAATTCAGGCTGTCCTTGAATGGATTGCTCAAGTAAAGCGGGGTCAGTATCACCGGACGGAACTAATTCTCTGGGGTGTCTCCATCACAGAAGCCGAAGCACTTCGTTTTTTGCAAGCAGGTGCAAAGGGCATTGTTCGAAAGACGTCTGATTCCGACACGCTTATGTCTTGTCTGAAATCAGTGGCTAACGGATCCAGTTGGATGGCCGACAGCGTTTTCCGCGAAACGGCCCGGATGGAGCGCTACGCCCGAAGCGAATTGACCCCACGAGAACAGCAGGTGATGGAACTTGTGGAACAGGGTCTCAAAAACAAAGAGATAGCCCGCGAACTTGGTATTCGCCCGGGCACTGTAAAGATTCATCTGAAACATATTTTTGAAAAGACCGGTGTGCGTGGCCGTTATGGGCTGGCACTCTCGGTTATGAAAGACAAAGGCTTGCTCGAACTGGCACCTGCTGGTTGATTCGCCACTGGCAGCATTTTTCGTCCTCCAGTCTCCTCCACCATGATGTTCCCTCGGCCGGAACGGCAGTTCCGGCCACCTTTTCCCTAGACAAGGGAGATGCATTATGGAGACTCCATGACGATTGCCCCGGTTTCGCAACAACGGAAATCTCAATGCGATTGGGATCAGGAGAGCCAATAGATTTAAAATTAATCACGTAAACTGTAGCTACCATTAAAGCAAGCGGTGCTGAACAGTCTGCTATTCTAGGCTCAGTGCTTACCTGGATTCGCTTTTCTACTGAGAAACTCGCCCGCACTGCGGAGCATGATGCTGCGGAAAATTCGCAAGTTTCCCTTCAATTGCCTGGGCATAGTGGCCCTGTGCGAGCGCTGAACAAGCACGCGCAAAACAGGGTATTCTCGCGGCTGGCAATCCGTGCTCCATACCTGTGCGCCTTCATTGTATTGATGGCGGGGTTGGTGCTTTACGGTGCCACCAAAAGGCCAGTAGCTGTGGTTGACATTCTTTCCAGCGAATTGGAACGGAACTTGAAAATATTGAAGGAAAAGGGCGATCCGGCTCCCTATTTCCTCGCGTATGCGATCACCGAACAACAGTCGGAAAACATAACGGCGGCTTCTGGAGCATTGGTAACAAATGCATCGAGCGAATCGCGTAATCTGGACGTAACCGTTCGCGTCGGCACGATGCAGTTTGATAACTACCATCGCAATCCACGTGACCCGGCATATTTCACCTCTGGCGCGGCAGTTGCAATCGACAACAATCCAGATTCAATCAAACGCACCATTTGGATGGAAACGGACCGCGTTTATCGTCTTGCCGTTCGCCGTTTACTCCGTTTACGCACCGACCAGGAAGTCAAAGTTAAGCCCGACGATCCATCTGGAGATTTTTCACCTTCCGAAGTTGCGCAGTTCAGTGCCCCACCGTCGGCTCTGCAATTCAATAACAAAGATTGGGAAAAGAAAGTTCGGGACTGGTCAGCCATGTTCAAGTCCTATCCTGAAATTTTGAACAGCAACGTCGCTGTCAGTGGACAACGGGAAACCAAATACTTCGTCAATTCCGAAGGAACAAAGATCGAACAAGGACGCCAATTCGCTCGAGTCACTATCGCCGCGCGCGGCAAGCATGCCGATGGAATGGACCTTTTCACCAGCGAAACCTTCGAGGCAGAGTCAGTACCACGTCTGCCCAACGATGATGCTGTGAAAACGGCAGTCACGAAGGCGGCAAACGACTTACAGGCACTGCTGAAGGCTCCGGAAACAGAGCCGTTCGTTGGCCCGGCAATTCTTTCCGGTAGCTCCAGCGGGGTCTTTTTCCATGAGATTTTCGGGCATCGCGTTGAAGGTCACCGCCAAAAAGATGAGAACGAGGGTCAGACGTTTACCAAAAGTGTTGGTTCAAAAGTGCTCCCGGATTTTCTGTCGGTCATCTTCGATCCAACTCGTCACATGGCGGGTGGCAAAGACCTGTACGGTTGGTATGATTTTGATGACGAAGGCGTGAAAGGCCGTAAAGTGAGCCTGGTTGAATCAGGAACACTCAAGACTTTCCTACTGTCGCGTTCGCCGATTCAGGGCTTCCCTGCCTCGAACGGGCATGGCCGCAGACAGGCCGGAGCTGAAGTGGTTTCGCGTCAATCGAATTTGATCGTGGAATCGTCAAAGCAGATGTCAGACAAAGATCTGCGCCGGGCTTTGCTTGAAGAAGTGAAGCGCCAGAACAAACCTTATGGTCTGTACTTTGAAAAAGTGACGGGCGGCTACACCACCACCCAACGGGCCGGTCTACAAGCTTTCACGGTAATGCCTTTGATGGTTTACAGAGTGTACCCCGATGGCCGTCCCGATGAATTGGTACGGGGAGCTGACATAGTCGGCACACCGTTGGCCAGCTTTGCCAAGATTATCGCCACGTCGGACAAAACGGAAGTTTTCAACGGATTCTGTGGTGCAGAGTCGGGCAGCGTGCCGGTATCGGCAATCTCACCGGCAATTTTAGTTTCTGAAATTGAAGTGCAGAAAAAAAGCAAGGCTCGTGACCTGCGTCCGCTCCTTGAAAGGCCTGTGGGGAAATAGTAATGAGAAAGCTGGTTTTCCTATTTGCGTCTGTAGTTCCGTTGGTTGCCCAGCGAGGCAGTGAAGTTTCATGGTCTGAGGCAAATGGCTTGCCGTGCCTAGAAACAAGTAGCGTGCCGGTTTCGGCAATCGCACCAGCAATTCTGGTTTCCGAAATTGAAGTGCAGAAAAAAAGCAAGGCTCGTGACTTGCGTCCGCTCCTTGAAAGGCCTGTGGGGAAATAGTAATGACAAAGCTGGTTTTTTTATTGGCGTCTGTAGTTCCGCTGATTGTCCAACAAGGCAGTGAAGTTTCATGGTCTGAGGCAAATGGCTTGCCCTGCCTAGAAACAAGCAGCGTGCCAGTTTCGGCAATCGCATCGGCAATTCTGGTTTCCGAAATTGAAGTACAGAAAAAAAGCAAAGCTCGCGACCTGCGCCCGCTCCTTGAAAGGCCAGTGGGGAAATAGTAATGAGAAAGCTGGTTTTTTTATTGGCGTCTGTAGTTCCGTTGGTTGCCCAGCGAGGCACTGAAGTTTTATGGTCTGAGTCAAATGGCTTGGCCGATCTAGAAATAAACAGCGTGCCGGTTTTGGCAACTTCACCAGAAATTCTGGTTTCCGAAATTGAAGTACAGCTAAAAAGCAAGGCGCGCGACCTTCGCTCGCTGCTTGAAAGGCCACTGGGGAAATAGTAATGAGAAAGCTGGTTTTTTTATTGGCGTCTGTAGTTCCGCTGATTGCCCAACAAGGTAGCGACGATCCACTGCTGAAAGCGATGATTGATGAGATCAAGCGATCTGCCGCATTGCGATTGCCTGGCCCCAATCCTTATCCACCTTACTATGTGGAATATGGGGCAGAAAAGACCGTCTCGTTTCATACCGCAGCAAGTCTCGGCGGGCTGATTTCGGCCACCAAGAGCAAGTATCTGAACCCTCGTGTGCAGGTTCGAGTCGGCACTTATAAGCTGGACAACTCCAATTCCGTCTACACCGGGATGAACGCCGGCGCCAATTATGACGCTGGCCAATGGGCCTTTGATGCCGACTATGGCCTGTTGCGCCAACAATATTGGCTTGCGACTGACCGTGCTTATAAATCGGCTGTCGAGGCACTGAGCCGCAAAATGGCAGCTTTGAAAGATGTCACCCAAAGCGAACCGCTCAACGATTTTGCGGAAATGAAGCCTGTTGTTAAAATACAGCCCGAAAGTAAGTATGCGCTGGGTGACAATATCTGGAAAAGTCGGGTTGTCGATTACTCGAAAATCTTTCTTGCCTTCCCCGAACTGCTTTCCTCCGGCGTTGAATTTGATTCGATTCAAGACACTGCCTATTACGCAAACTCTGAAGGGACGCAGTTCCGGATCCCGGAAAGCGTGGCCCATCTCAGGGCTCGGGCGATGGCTTATACGCCCGATGGCTCCTACGTATGGGACGCAGTTTCCATTCCGTCTGAAAATCTGGACGGCTTGCCGGCAGAAGCGGAAATTAAGCGTCTGATTACCGAAGTTGCTACCAACACCAAGGCATTGCAGGCAGCACCGTTAGGCACCGCCTATACGGGCCCTGTGTTGTTTGAACCCCGTGCTGCGGCCCAATTGCTGGTGCAGGTGCTGTCGAATGAACTGCGCATTTCGCGCAACCCGATAGCCCCGCAAGGACGTCCGGTAAATTTGCCCCAAAGCGACTGGAGCACGCGTTTGGGCGGCCGTGTACTGCCGGAAATTTTCACTGTCCGCGACATCCCGAATCGCAACTTCTCGGGCGGCAAGGGTTACCTGGGCAACTACGAAATTGATTTGGAAGGCGTGGAACCGAAGCCGTTGACGATCATCGAAAAGGGTACGTTGAAATCTTTTCTGTACACGCGCATGCCCGTTCGCGGCAATGAAGGCTCAAACGGCCGTGCACGCTTCCCTGGTGATTTTGGTGGCAAGGCTCCTTTCTTGAGCAATGTCGAAGTGAAGGCATCTGAATCTAAACCGCTTGCTGATTTGAAGAAGCAACTGATCGAAATGATGAAGCTTCGCAGCAAGGAGTTCGGCCTGATTGTACGGAAGCTGGATTATCCGACGGCTGCCCCTGGCGAAGAACTGCAAAAGCTGGTGGGGGCTGCGCGGGCTGCAGGTGCAAATACATTGCTCAGCCTGCCTCTAATGGTCTACAAAGTTTATCCAGATGGCCGGGAAGAACTGGTGCGTGGGTTGCGTTTCCGTGGTGTTAGCGGACGCTCTTTGCGCGACGTGATTGCGGCATCGAAAGAAACCACTTTATTCAGCTACTTTGCAACAAACACCGCCCTTTCATTGCTTGGCAGCGGCGGCTACGTGAACGGGGTAACCATCGAATCGCCCGGCTTGCTATTTGACGAATTGGAATTTGAACAGCCACAAAGTGACAAGCCACGCTTGCCGGTTGTTCCGCCACCGGCGTTTGAAAACTAATTCAGCATGGGATTGCTTGGCCGCACAATTCTTAAGGAAATTGTTTCGGGTGCCTTTCTGGGCACTCTGCTGTTCACGTTTGTCTTGTTTCTGCAGCGCGTCAGCCTGCTGTTTGAACAGTTAGTCCGGGGCGCGGCATCAGCGTCTGCCACTGGGTATCTATTTGCTTTAATCCTGCCATTTACCCTCACGTTCACCGTGCCCCTGGGAGTGATGGTTGGAGTGCTGATCGCCCTCAGCCGCATGTCCAGTGACGGGGAGATCACAGCCATGCGAGCCGGCGGCATTGCCAGCCGCAAGGTAATGACACCGGTGATTCTTTTCGCAACGCTGGGCATGATCATCACCGGGGCCTGTTCGTTATGGCTGACACCGTGGTCAATCCGCGAGACTTTCCGTGTATTGAATCAACTGGCCGCCGCGCAAATGACGGCCGATATTCAACCGCGCGTATTTGCTGAACAGTTTCCAAACAAGACGCTGTTTATAGGCGACGTGATCTCAGGCCCGGTGGTGCAATGGCGCAATATTTTCATTGCCGATCTTACGCCTCCTGATCAACGCAAGCAAAGCGCGCAGGAAAACGGCGATGCACCTTCCATTACCATCGCCAGCGACGCCAGTGCGGTAACTAATCCGGCGCAAAACCAAATCCGGTTGCAACTGCGCGGCGTAAGCACTTACAGCA
>JBBRJC010000006.1:0-19788 GCA_038220135.1 Bryobacterales bacterium
GGCGATGTCCTCATAGCGCATGTTCTGGAAACGGCTGAGCACCAGCACCTCGCGCTTTTCGTCGGGGAGGCGCTGGAGCGCTCGACGGAGCAGCGCGATCTCCTGCCGCCGGCGCAGCATCTCTTCCGCGCCAAGCTCCCGCGCGGCCGGTTCCTCATCCCGCGGCAGCACGACGAGTTGCAAGTCGGCTTTGCGTTTTCGCGCGCCCTCCAGCTTGACGTTGCGCGCAATCTGATACATCCAGGCGCGGAACGGACGGCTCTCGTCGTACGTGTGGCGGTACCGCAGCATCCGGAAGAACACTTCCTGCGCGAGGTCTTCACTGAAATCGGAATTGGCTGTCATGTGCACGAAAAAGTTGTAAACCGCCCGGTGGTGTCTCTCAAACAGCAGCGCAAGTTTACGCAGATCTCCCGCGCGCACTTGAGCCATCAGAGCTTCGTCGCTCGTGTCGAGCACCTACCGCCGCCTCACATTAGAGATTACTGGCCGTGCGGGAAATGGTTACCGGAGAATCGCACCCCGATCCCGGATCAAATCTATACAATAGTGTTACCTTGGCGATTCGATTTTCGCCCCTTTGACTTGCAGACTGGAAAGAACAAATGAATTTCACCAGACGAGATATCGGTAAACTCGCACTCGCCGCGTTGCCGTTTACACGGGTATCCGGCGGCGCGAAGATCGACTCCAAGTTCGGCGGAGTGCAGATCGGCGCCATCACCTACAGCTTCAACACCCTCGCGAGTCCCGATCCGGAAGCGATTATCCGGGCTTACGGCGAGATCGGGCTGGGCGAAGCTGAGTTGATGTCCAACCACTGCGAGGCGCTCGCCGGCGCGCCCGGGCATGACGCCGGTCAGGAGAAAATGAGCGACTGGAGGGCTTCCACCACTCCGGCTACCTGGAAAGCGGTCACGAAAAAGTTCAACGACGCCGGCGTTGACGTCGCGCTGCTGTGCTACAACATGCACGACAGCATGAGCGACAACGACATTGAGTACGGCTTCGCGATGGCGAATGGGCTGGGCGTGAAGGCGATCACCACCAGCACCACGCTCACCATGGCGAAGCGCATTGCCCCGGTCGCGGACAAGCACAAGATGATGGTGGGCTACCACGGTCACGACGCCACGGACGATCCGAACCAGACGGCGACGCTCGAAAGCTACGACACGCTCCTGTCGTACGGCGGGTACAACGGGATTAATCTCGATATCGGCCACTTCACGGCCGCCGGTTACGATGCGGTCGACTTCATCAAGAAGCACCACGACAAAATCACGAACCTGCACGTGAAGGATCGCAAGAAGAATCATGGCCCGAACGTGGCGGTGTGGGGCACCGGCGATACGCCGATTCGCGACGTACTGCAATTGCTGAAGCGAGAAAAGTATCCCATCCCCGCAAACCTGGAATTGGAGTACAAGATTCCGCCCGATTCGAACATCATTGCCGAGGCCAAAAAATGCCTGGCGTACGTGAAAAGCTGTTTGGCATGAGCCCGAGGAGAAACACATGGCATTGACGAGACGACATTTTTTTTACGGCAGCATGCTGGCCGGCGCGACTCCGTTCGTAGCCTCCGGCAGGCCCGCGTCACTGAAGTCCGCGGGATACAAGTCTCCGAATGAAAAACTCAATTTCGCGGCGATCGGCTCGGGCGGACAGGGCGCGAGCAACATCCGCGCCGCGTCCCCCACCGAAAACATCGTGGCTCTGTGCGACGTCGACGACCGCGGCGCCGCCGAGAGCTACAAGGCGTTCCCCAATGCGCCCACCTATCGCGACTTCCGGCAGATGCTCGACAAGGAAGATAAGAACATCGATGCCGTGATTGTCGCCACTCCCGACCACATGCACGCCACGGCGGCCACGTGGTGCATGGAGCGCGGCAAGCACGTGTACGTGCAGAAGCCGCTGGTGCGCACGATCTGGGAAGCGCGCCAGCTTCGCGAGGCCGCCGCGAAGTACCGGGTCGCCACTCAGATGGGCAACCAGGGTTACTCCAACGAAGGCACCCGTCAGTGCGCGGAGATGGTTTGGAATGGCGACATCGGGAAGGTCGGCGAGGTTCACGCCTGGAGCGACCGTCCGCTGTGGCCCCAGGGTCTGACGGAAATTCCTCCGCCGGAGCCGGTCCCGCCCACGCTCGATTGGGATCTCTGGCTGGGGGTCGCGGAGAAGCGACCGTTTACGGCCGGCGGCAAAACCGAACCGGACCGCTGGGGCGGTTTCTTCTATCAGCCCTTCAACTGGCGCGGTTTTTATGATTTCGGATGCGGCGCGTTGGGCGATATGGCCTGTCACATTTTGGGCGCTCCGAACGTGGCTTTGAAACTGGGTGCACCTTCCAGTGTGGAATGCATCATGAAAGAAGGCTCGAGCGATTTCATGTTCCCGAAGAAGTCGATCATCCGCTTCGATTTCCCTGCTCGCGGTAACATGCCGGCTTTGAAATTGTTCTGGTATGACGGCATGAAACAGACACCGAAAATTGAAGGCGTGCCGGATGGGGAATTGCTGGGCGATCTTCCTGGTGGCAGGCGTCCGCAGGCTGCTGCCGGGCAACCGCCGGTTGCACCGAGACCAACCGGTTATGTTGGCCGTGTGTTCGATTGGGAATCGTACAATGCAGTGAAGAACGACCCGAACACGCGTCCGGCGACTCCAGATGGCAGCTTGTTTATTGGTGACAAGGGCATGTTGACGACGGGCACTTACGGCGAACAAACGCGCTTGCTACCTACAGACAAGATGCTGGATTACAAGATGCCGTCGCCGTTGTTGACGCGTTCGCCGGGCCACTATCGTGACTGGATCCGTGCCTGCAAAGGTGGCGATGCGGCTTGTTCGAACTTCAACGTGGCCGCGCCTTTCGTGGAATGGATGCTGCTGGGTGTGATTGCGTTGCGGACCGAAGGCAAGATTGAATACGACGGTGCCAAGATGCGAATCACTAACAACGTTGCCGCTAATAAATACTTGAAGCCCAACTTCCGCAAGGGTTGGTCTTTCGTCTAGATCCGCAATTGAAACGCCCGCCGCAAGCTTACGCTCCGCGGCGGGCGCATAATGGATTAATGACACGCCGCACTCTGTTCACCCTTCCCGCGCTTGGCCTTGCCGCAACTCCAAAACTCAACCCTGTCCGCCTTGGTGGTCCGATCTTTTTGGATTCCGAAGATCCGGAAGCGCTGGCGCGGGAACACAAGCGTTTGGGTTACGCGGCAGCTTATTGTCCGAAGGTGACGCTACAGGATAAAGAGCGCATTCAGGCCATTCGGAGCGCGTTTCAAAAGCAGGGCGTGGTGATTTCGGAAGTTGGCGCGTGGGTGAATCTGCTTGATCCCGATTCAGAAAAGCGCACCAAGAATTTCACGTATGTGGCAGAGCGGTTGGCGCTGGCTGATGCCGTGGGCACGCTGTGCTGCGTGGATATTGCTGGTTCTTACAACGAGAAGGTCTGGTATGGTCCGCACGTGAAGAACCTGTCGAAAGAGTTCTTCGATGCGACGGTTGAAACATCGCGGAAATTGATCGATCAGGTGAAACCAAGCCGCACTAAATATACGGTGGAAATGATGGGGTGGAACATTCCTGACGGACCCGATTCGTACCTTGATTTAATTCGCGCTATTGACCGCAAAGCGTTTGGCGTTCACATTGATATTTGCAATGGCGTTAATAGTCCGCGGCGTTTTTACCAGAATGCTGATTTTATTCGCGAGTGTTTTAGCAAGCTGGGACCGCATATTGTGTCGTGCCACGCTAAGGATCTGGAATGGGTTCCAGAAATGAATATGCACTTTGTGGAAGTGATTCCAGGGCGGGGCAGTATGGACTATAAAGCTTATCTGGAAGAAGTGGCGAAGTTGCCGCACCAGCCACCACTGATGCTGGAACACTTGAAGGGAGCTGCGCAATATGATGAGGGGCGGTTGCACATTCGTAAAGTTGGCGATGCCAATCATATTCCGTTTGCTTAGGGTTTTAACGAAATTTGATGCAACCGCTCCCTTGCGGTCACGGCTCGGTAGGGGGCGGATCGGGGCGCGGATCAGCTTAGGGTTTTGGCTCCACCACTGCGGGCTCAGTTGCTGTGGCTGTTTCCTGCTGTTCACCCATCAACTTTTCAATCTCGCCTAATTGCTTTTTAACAGTTTCCAAATCGGTTGCGCCGGGGCTTGCGATGTAGGCTTTCAAGTTTGCACTGGCTGCTTTGAAGTCGGATTTCTGCGCCTGGACAATACCCAGTACGTAACGGATTCGGGGCATGCGCCCGCGTTCGTCTAGCTTTTGAGCCGACAGGGCAGACTTCTCAGCTTCATCTAAATTCTTCAAGTTCAAATTGGCTAGCGCGTTATAGAAAAACGCTTGCGGATATTCGTACGGGTTCAGCTTCACGGTCTTCGCGCTAATTTCCGCAATCTCTTCCCAGTTGCCTTTCTGTAGAGCCATGCCCAGAAGGGGGAGGTACGGTTTCACAAATTTGGAATCGGCGGCAATGGAAAGCTCGAAACTTTTCTTTGCGTCTTCCATCTTGCTTTGCGATTGTTGGATTTGGCCCAATTCGTACCACGCGGCTGAAAACTTTGGATAGGCTGAAGTGGCTTTTTCAAATTCTTTGAAAGCTTCCACCGGCTTCTTTTTCTTCACAAAATCCAGACCCTTATCATAGGCTTTCTTCGCTTCTTTCGGAGCCAAGCCAGTTGTTGCGCTGTAGGTGAAGCCTTCCACGTTGGCCATGCGTTTCAAGAGCAGAGTGCCAATTTCTGGATTGTCCAGCATGCGGCGTCCTGCCAGCATTACTGAAGTGGAACGATAACCAACCAGGACTGCGCGAATTTCACAGCTTGCCAAACTACGTTCTGAGATTCCGCCGCTGCCGGGCATTCCGGGCGTGCGGGAATTGGAGCCGCCTCGTTCGGAATCAAAGCCACCTCCGCTAGAAGAGGCATCAGCCATCACCATTTGGTTTCGTCCCAGTTCAAAACTGAAGCGGCCTTTACTATCGGTATAGCCTTCCGGTTTTGGTTGACCGCTACAAACACGCTCAATCAACAAAGATTCCGGGGGTGGGGTGCCGTCTTCCATCATCACTCTGCCACTGATATAGATCGGGCGCGGCATGTCACTAGGGAAGGGACTGGTGGAAGGATTGTTGCCTGTGTTCGAGGGGATGGTGGGTAAACGACCGGTATTGCCTCCGGTTCCTGTGTTGCCCCCGGTGGTTCCGCCGGGCACTGAAGGTGCGGGTGTGGTTGTCCCTCCGCCAGTGGTGGGTGCTGGGGTTTGGCCCTCTTGAGCCATCAATTCAGGTGCAGCGGCCATTGCAGCGGTTAACACTGCCAGTGAAATTCTACGGAGCATAAAACCCTCCTACTTGATTAGCATTATGGCATACGATTCGGAATATACTGGACCCAATGCAATGGCGTAATATGTTAAAACTTGCTGCCGGAGCGAATGTGTGAGTGTTCGTAAGCGCAGTCCACTCGGCGTTTTCGACCTCACGCTATTCAATTTTGCCGCCATTGCCAGCATTCGCTGGCTCGCTTCTGCCGCCCACGCCGGGCCTGGAACGCTGACGCTGTGGCTGCTTGCGGCTCTGCTCTTTTTCGTTCCTTCTGCAACCGCCGTATCGCGACTATCGCAAACTTTCCCTGAATCCGAAGGCTTTTTTGAATGGGTTGAATGGTCCTGCGGTCCGTGGCATGGCTTCGTTTGTCTGTTCTTCTATTGGGTCAACATCTTGTTGTACCTGCCCTCATTACTGATGACTGGCATGTCGATCGTACTGGCAATGGCTGGTGGGCAGTGGGCTGCGCGGGCTGAAGACAAGACGCTGCTGGTGGGTGCAACGCTGGTCTTGCTGATCGTGCTTACCTTTGTAAAAATGTTGCCTCCGGTGTTGTCCAAATGGGCTGAAAATCTGGGCAGCATCAGTAGTTACCTAATTTGGTCGCTGCTTGTGGTGGGAGCGGCAATCGTCTTTGTGCGGGAGGGATCGCAAACTGTACTGGCCCTCGCGCCCAGTCTTGATTTTGCGATGCTCAACTATTGGTCGCAACTGGTGTTTGCTTTTGGCGGAATTGAACTGGCCAGCGTGATGACTTCTCAGGTGGATAATCCGGCGCGCACCGTGCCCCGCGCCACTTGGCTTTCGGGTGGAGCGACGGCAGGCTTCTATATTGCCGGGACTGCGGCCATGCTGGTTCTGATGCGGCCGGAAAGTATCAGCATTTTGAGCGGGCTGGGGCGAGGTGCGTCGCTGGCTGCTGCGGAAATCGGACTTGCCTGGGTGGTGGGGACGCTGTCGTTGATCGTCTTGGCCGGCGTGATGGGGCAGGCCAGTGCATGGCTGGTTGCCGGTGGGCGCTTGCTGACGGCGCTGGTGATTCGCACTCGCTATGCACGCGGCCTGACGCTGAATAGAGCACTGCTGATTCAATCTGCCGGATGCATCGTTTTCCTGATTCTGAGTCAGGCTGGCGACGCGGTTGCCGCTGGTTACCAGACGCTTGTCGACATGACGGTGATTACCTATTTCATTCCGTATCTTTATCTGTTCTGGGCTGCGTGGCGGCAAGGCGCACGGCTGGCGGCGATGACTGGCGGCGCAATCACCACGCTGGGTTTGGGTCTTTCATTTTTGCCCACTGCCGATGTCACCAACTTGTGGCTGTTTGAGACCAAATTGATTGGTGGGACGCTCGCGCTGCTTGCGCTGGGGTGGTACGTTTTCCGGAAGCGCTAATGGCGCGTCACAACCAACTGCTTTCCATAAACTGTCTTGAAAGTTACTGCCGCGGTTTCTGCCGCCCACTGTTCCAATTGCACGTCGTTAGTGGAATCCAAGGCAACGGTAATTTTGCTATCGCCGATCACGCATTCCACATTCTCCACCGTGCTTTGTGGCTCCACCAATCCATCTGCTAAACGCAGCAAAGGAATCAAGCGCCATACCGTTTCCCGCACCTCTTCACTCTGATTGATGAAAATATCGTGCCGCTGTTCCGGCATCGACTTGCGATGAAAACGGCACAGCAAAGAAATCATAAGACGTTCCTGATTGGTGAAGCCCGCAAGATCGGAATTGGCGACAATGTACTGGCTGTGCTTATGGTGTGCGCTGGCGGAGATTGCATGGCCTGAATCCACCAGATAGGACGCAGCCTCAATCAACATGCCTGCCGCCGCGGGCAAGGCGTGCATGGGCCGCAGACCCACAAACAAAGCATGGGACACGCCGGCAACTCTGCGCGCATGCGGCAAATTCACGCGGAAGCGGCGGGCCATTTCCTCAACACTGCTCCGCTGTTCGCGGCTCATGCGCGTCAATTCCGCACCGGCGCGGCGGCCAGCCAGATCCGCAAGAATACCATCGCGAACGCCTGCCGTGGAATAGTAAACCGATGGCACTTTCAGAGAGCTGAGAATGCGATGCAGCGTGGCCAATCCAGCGACAATAATTTCCGACCGCTTTGGGCCGATGCCTGGAACTTTGCGGCGGCGTAGTTCGCTCATCGCAGCCAGTTCGCGGTAGAGCTTGCCCAGATCCGCTGTTGAGGCTCGCATCTGATCGGCCGCTTCGCGTTCAACCCGCTTCACTTGATTGATGGAGCAAACAGCTGCGGCGGCGGTGCCTGCTGTGCCAATCGCACGGTCGTATTTCACCAGCGTTTTTTGCAGCAGCGGATCCAGCTTTTCATCGATGAACGCTTCCATGCGCTCCAGCTCACTGGCCAGGGGTGGATTGTGGTGCAGAAACATTTTGGTAAGGCGCACGGCCCCCAGGGGCTTTGAAACAGCGCTGATCAACTTGCCTTCCAGGGAGTCGATAATTTCCGCGCTTCCTCCGCCAATGTCCACCATCAGCACACGGCGGTCACCTTGTGGCCAGCGCGTCAAAATGCCATTGTGAATGAGGCGCGCTTCCTCCAAGCCGGAGATGATTTCAACTGGCGTGCCTATTGCGGCAGACGCCTTCGCCAAAAATTCATCCTGATTGCGGGCGTCGCGCACGGCGCTTGTCGCAACGGCACGGACGGCGGAAACATGCAAAGGCTGATAGATTTCGCGGAAGCGGGTTAGGGTCTTCACCACCAACGCCATGGCCTCTTTGCTGATCACACCGTGCGAGAAGACACTGGCTCCAAGGCGCGTCACCTGACGGTCGGTGGCGATCAGTTTCAAGCCCGCCCGGGGCGTGGCCTCAGCTACAGCTAACCGTAATGAGTTACTACCAATATCAACAGCCGCATATCGAACCATTACTCGTTATCATAGGTGGTTCAATGGGGCTGTGACTAATTTGATGGCTCAGGTGGTTTCAACATTTACCATCGTCAGGGATACCTGGGATCGAAAAATTGACGAATTGCCCAAGACGCTTGAAGCATCGATTCGTCAACAAATCTTGAACAAAACCGCTGAACATGTCCTTGCGGTTTTCGTCAATTTCTTCAGCAGACGGCGCAGGGCCATATTTCGCGAATACGCCGCGTCCTGTCTTGAGAGGTTTCCGCGACGCGTCAGGATGTGATATCCTCCGCCAGCTTTCCGAGCCAGGACTTCAGGGTGAGACCCTGCAATGCTGCTTTCGCTTTGAGCGCCGCTGCTTGGTTGTCTGGAATTTCAATCAATGCCATTTGGTCAGGTTCCTTCTTTGGGCGCCTATCTATAAGCCTAACCGATGTAGACCTTTCTGTCACGATTTTCAAGATCAATTGAATCAAATGAGGCTTCGCGATTGAAACAATCATCGCTATCATTGACATACGATGCGAACTCTAGACAAGAGCAAAACTCTATTCGGTACATTCATTGAGTTACCCACGCCAGCCAGCATTGAAATTGCGGCGCATGCCGGATGGGATTTTGTAGTGATCGACTGCGAGCATGCGCCTATCGCCACCAACATGCTGCCAGAGTATTTGCGCGCCGCCGAAGCTTCGGGCGTTGCCGCCATTGTGCGTGTGGCGATGAACAACGCAGAGTGGTTGCAGGCCGCGCTCGACTCTGGTGCGGCAGGCGTACAGATTCCCCAAATCGCATCGGTTGAACAGGCCCGGGCAGCTGTAGAAATGGCGCGGTTTCATCCGATTGGCAAGCGTGGGTTTAATCACTTTGTTCGTGCAGCGCGCTACTCGGCTGAGCCGCTTGCGGAGTATGTTGCGCGATCCAACAAAGATACAGCGCTCATTCTGCAATTAGAGAGTGCTAATGCCGTTACTAATGCCGATCTGATAGCCGCAATTCCAGGTGTAGATGCGATCTTCGTTGGACCCTACGATCTATCGCAAAGCATGGGAATCCCTGGTGACGTTAACCACCCGGCAGTACTTGCTGCGGGGCAGCGTGTGATGGCCACCGCCGCATCCAATGGCCTGGCCGGTGCTGTATTCGTAAATACAGTGCAGGCTGCCCGGACATGGGTCGCCAATGGGGCACGCTGGATCAGTTTTTCTACTGATACCTTTTTGTTGAGCGAAGCACAACGCAACGCCCGCGCCGCTGTGGCATCATAACTTGCATGCGAATCATCTCTGTGTGCGGCTTCTTAGCCGGTGCCTTACTGCAAGCAAGTGATGCCTATCCGCCGCCACGGTTTGCCAATCCAGGTCGCGTTCAGAAGCTGGAAGCGGCGATCCCTGCGATTGACCAAATCTTCCGCGACTATGCGCAGGAGAAGAAAATTCCGGGCATGGTGTGGGGTGTTGTGATTGATGGAAAATTGTCACACGTTCAATCGACGGGTGTGCGTGAGCGGGCAAGCAGTGCGCCGCTATCGGCCGGTACAGTTTTTCGGATCGCCTCCATGACGAAGAGCTTCACGGCTTTGGCGATTTTGAAACTGCGTGATGAGGGCAAGCTGTCACTGGAAGATTCCGTTGCGAAGTGGCTGCCGGAATTTGCCCGCATGGAACTGCCCACGCGCGATACCGCGCCGCTGCGCATTCGCAATCTGCTGAGCCATTCAGCAGGCTTCCCCGAAGACAATCCCTGGGGCGATCAACAGCTTAGCGCCACCGATGCCGACCTGACCAAGTGGCTGCGCCTGGGCATTCCCTTTTCCACGCCGCCTGGTTCGCGTTACGAATATTCAAACTATGCTTTCGGTTTGCTGGGCCGAATTGTAACCAAGGCCTCCGGCGTGGCCTACGAAAATTACGTGCAGTCGCAAATCCTTAGGAAACTGCATATGGATGCATCTACGTTTGAGTTCAACCAGGTGCCAGCCAGCAATCGCGCCGTGGGCTATCGCCTTCAGCCCGATGGAACTTATCTGGAAGAAGCGCCCCTGCCGCACGGCGCATTCGGTGCCATGGGTGGATTGCTAACCACCGCCACTGATTTGGGGAAGTACATCGCATTTCATCTTTCCGCGTGGCCCGCTCGCGACGACGCTGAAACAGGTCCGGTGCGGCGCTCTTCGGTGCGCGAGATGAGCCAGATATGGACGCCATCTAACCTGACGATCAAGGGTGCGGAGGAGGGGTCGAATAGTGGCTACGGATTTGGCCTTCGCGTCACCACCGATTGCCGGTTTGATCGCATCGTTGCTCATGGTGGCGGGCTGCCCGGCTTTGGTTCGTATATGGCTTGGCTGCCGGAATATGGCGTTGGAATGTTTGCTATGGCGAATATGACCTACGTCGGGCCGAGCGCGCCCATCAATAAGTCTTGGGACTTGCTGCTAAAAACGGGCGCGTTGCAAAAACGCGAACTGCCCGCATCGCCGATGCTGTCAAAAATGCGGGACCACATTGTGAGCCTTTGGAAGTCGTGGAATGATGCGGAGGCGAAGCAGGTCGCTGCAATGAATTTCTTTTTGGATGTACCTGTGGTTCAGCGGACGGCTGAGATGACGAAGCTGAAGGAAGAAGTGGGCGAGTGCAGGGCGTTTGGCCCGGTAATTCCAGAGAACTGGCTGCGCGGCCAATTCAACATGACGTGTAGCAAAGGCATTGTTGGCGCGTTCTACACGCTGGCACCGACACAACCGCCGACGTTGCAGCACTTGGAATTTCGCAAGTTGGATGCTGAGGGAATTCGCATGGGCGCGCCAACTGGTCCACCGGCTGGAGTCGCATGCGCGGCGCATTAGAGCTTAAGATAGCATAATGGCTTAATTATTTAAAGACCCCCGTCCCCGATCTTGTTCTATAGCACCACCTGATTGCGGGATGCATCCCAGGTGGCTCGCTTGCCGCTCTGCAATGAAATGTTCGCCATTTGAACTACC
The DNA here is from genome assembly GCA_038220135.1 of Bryobacterales bacterium. Lineage (GTDB taxonomy): Bacteria > Acidobacteriota > Terriglobia > Bryobacterales > Bryobacteraceae > JANXSF01. The sequence goes on from JBBRJC010000006.1 coordinate 11,252, forward strand.
AGGCAGGCCTGGAAGCCTAGCACCATTGGAGCAGTGGGCTTCTTTCGTGTGCGCACGCAATCCAGGAAATTCGCCACATGCAGATCGGTCGCAAAGCCGAATCCTTTCTCGGATTTCCGGTTCACCGCCACCACATCTTCATTGCCTTGCGCATACACGTTTAACTCTTCGCGGCCAATATCCATACGTGCTGCATCACCATCGAACTGGTTTAGCTGGTCGTTCTTTGACTTGTATTTCATGGCTCCGTAGTTGATGCTAAACACGCCCAGAAAGTCTTCCGGGTACTGCGCAGTCACCACAACAGATTCTGGCGTGTCAAATCCGGCTCGATGCGGTTTGCCGGCCGCAGCCGTAACTGCAACAGGGTAGCTGGCGTTCATCAGAAGATGGATTCCGTCGTAAACATGGGCACCCTGATCGGCTACAATGCCCCCGGCGAAGTCTGCATAGTGGCGCCAGTTTTTGAAAATGTCGGGGTTCAGCGCGCGTTTTGGCAGCGGCCCAAGCCACTCCTCCCAATCAAGAGCACCTTCCAGCTTTTCCGCCTTCGCACCACCCAGGTAATTGTTCAGCCACCATGAGCGCACCATGCGAACGTTGCCCAATTGCCCACTGGCGATGATCTTGCGGCCTTCCAGATACAGATCGTAACTGCGCCTTTGCATGCCCACCTGGACAATTTGCTTCGTGCGCCTTTCCGCCGCTATTAATTCAACGCCTTGCTGAGGAGTTTGGCATAGCGGCTTTTCGACATAGACGTCCTTGCCTGCGGCCAGCGCATCCAACACCATACGATGATGCCAATGCTCTGGACTGGCGATCAGCACTGTTTGAATGTCCTTGTCGGCAAGCAGTTGTTTATAGTTGCGGTATGCGGTTGGGGCAAAGCCTTGTGCTTTTTTAGCCGCGCCGATGGCGCGCTCAAGGTTTGGCTCGTACACGTCGGATATCGCTTTCACCTTCAACGCCGCGTCCTTCTGAAAGACTGACATTACGTAGGTGCCGCGTCCGCCGCTGCCAATTACACCAAGCCCAATTTGTTCAGAAGGTGCAGCCGCCACAAAGGCAGAAGCACCTCCTCCCATCATGAAAATTCTACGATTGACCACCTATATAAGCTACTCAAATGCTGAGTACAGGGCAAGGGGCATCACGCACAATCGCATATAAGCGCGAAGTGAAACGAGCCATCCAATCCTGCGAGTGGCCGCGGCCGACAATCATCAAATCAGCTTCAACTTCCTTTGCTACTTTCGATAAGCCGGGGGCAACCATGTCCTCAACCACACGAATATCCGCCACCAGATTCATTTCGTGTTTGAGTTTAAGCAGCATCGCCTCGCCCGATTCAATCATCGCCTGCCGGTACTCTGCCAGCGTTACTTCCCATGCGGCATTGGCCGATTCAACAACGTGTACCAGTGTTAGTTTTGCCTTGTAAGCATTGGCCAGCGATGCCGCTGCCATGATCACGGCATGCGCCTCTTCGCTCGCCGATGTCACAGTGCAAAGGATGGAGCGATACGGAATAGAGGCCGGTCTGGAGTGTTCGTCATTGTGAACACCCGTCCACACCGCGCAACTGACATCATGCATTACTTTGGTGGTCACCGAACCAAGCAGGAATTTACGGAATGATCCATGTCCGTGCGTGGGCATCATCACCAGGTCGGCAGTGTTACTCTTTACGGCTTCTACAATTACGTCTGCCGCTTCGCCTTCCTCAAGAATGGATTCGACGGTCATGCCTGGAAACTTATCTTTTGCAAACTTTTCTAAACGTTCCTCAACCGCTTTTCGGAATACAGGGTAAAACTCAACTAAATTGGCGGGATCACTGTACATGGCGGAAATTGGTTCAAAAGCGTGAACCAGAACCAACTCAGCATTACTGTGTCTAACCATTTCCGCCACATGCGGTGCAATCGCGTCGCTGGCAGATGAAAAATCGGTGGCAAATAGGATCTTTTTAAAGGGGAACATCTTGAAATTCCTTTATTATTTCCTATGCACGCAAAGGGCCACTTCCTATACAGCTGCATAGGCGTCAAAAGAGCTTCTTTTGGTTGAAGTTCCGCCATATTGAGTCTTTAATCTGGGGCAGGGCACGCTACCTTTTACATCGGATCCAGAAGGGCGGCATCTATTTGGTCAGGTACAAATGCGCATATTGCTCTATTCTGGAAAAGGCGGCGTCGGTAAGACCAGCGTTTCTGCGGCCACAGGCATCCGGCTGGCTGAACTTGGCTATAGAACTTTGGTGATGAGTGTTGACCCGGCGCATTCGTTGGCCGATTGTCTTGATCTGACCGCCGGTGGTCTATTTCACTCACGCACCGCAGATCCACTTACCGTCGCTCCCAATCTGGATATTCACGAAGTTAACATCCAACGCGAAATTAAGAGGCACTGGCAGGAGATTTCTGCATACATCACCTCCATTCTTCGCACTTCTGGCCTGAACGAAGTCGAGGCTGAGGAAATGGCCATCTTCCCGGGAATGGAGGAGCTTTCGGCGATGATGTACGTGAATCAGTTTCGCCGTGAAAAGCGTTATGACGTGATTATTCTCGATTGTGCTCCAACGGCGGAGTCGCTGCGCTTCATTTCCATGCCAACCACGCTCGACTGGTATATGAAGCACGTTTTCCCCATGCAGCGCGGTATTTTCAAAGCAGTGCGCCCGATCGCCAATCGCCTCTCGCCTGTCGAGTTGCCTGCCGATTCCTACTTTGCCAACATTCGCGATCTATACGAAAAAATCGAAGGGATCGATACGTTGCTGGAGGATCCGCTACTGACCAGTGTGCGGTTGGTAACCAATCCGGAAAAAATGGTGGTCCGGGAAACACAACGCGCATTCGTGTACTTTTCTCTACATGGCCTCACCGTGGATAACATTATTGTGAACCGCGTGCTGCCGGCCACGGTGCAGGACGCCTTCTTCACCGAATGGCGGAATTCTCAGCAGCATTTTCTGGGAGAAGTTGAAAGTTACTTCGCCCCCGTCTCCATGCGCCAGGTGGAACTATTTCCGCACGAGATTTTGGGACTCGACCGCATCCGCGAATTTGGAAATAGTCTGTACCCGGACGGTTTCGATCCGGCCGGTATTGTGCGCACCGAACGGCCTTACGAATTTTTGAAGCAAGGTGATTCGTACGAAGTTAGAATGCAGCTTCCGTTTACCGAAAAGGCTGAGGTGGGTTTGTTCAAAAAAGGTGACGAATTGGTGGTGGAAATTGGCACTTTGCGCAGGCACGTTGGCCTGCCCACTTCCATGGTGTCACTCCAACCGGTGCGCGCCCGTTTAGAGAATCGTATGCTGGTAATTGAGATGAAGGAGCCGAGATGAGCGAATCTTCCGAAACAAACGAAAACAAGACTCAGGGGCAATGCATGTGTTCTGGTGCCGGGCCGGTGATTTCAGAAATGCTGCGGCAGTTCGGGCCACCCGAAGCTGCGCGTCAGCATTTTCAAACTGCTCGCGTTGAGATGTTGAAGGGGGTCCGGGCCATGCTGGACAAACACATCCAGGATATTTCCAAACCCACCGCCTCTACGCGCGGTTCCAAGGTTTCAATCGACTAACTTTAGCCCGAAGTCCGAAGTTAAACAAGTCTGATAGTCATCCGTGGCGCGGACACTCGTGTCTGCCGCTTCCCGACTCCTCGGGAAGCTCTTAGCCAAGGCATTTACGAATAGTATTGGGTGCGAAACTCATTCCAGACGCACCGAATTTGAATTTACAGAGCAACTTCGGAATTTAGCTTTAGCCCGAATTCCGAAGTCAAACAAGTCTGATTGTCATCCGTGGCGCGGACACTCGTGTCTGCCGCGTCGGCACTCTTGCCAATGCTCTTCGCCCAAGCATTTACAAATAACCTTGGTGCGAAGTCCATCCCAGGCACCGAAATCTAACTCAAAGAGCAACTTCGGAATTCAGCTTTAGAACTTGTCCAACCCTTCGGTCAACTCCACATACGTGCCCCAGGGGTCAGTAAAGAAGGCAATGGAAATACCGAGCGACGGTACCTTGCGAAATGGAACATCGAATTTAACACCCATCGATTCCATACGCTTGGTGAACGCTTCCAGATCTTTAATTTCGAAGCCGATGTGATCCATGGCTCTGCCTTTTGTCGGCAAAGGGGCATCGTCATACTTGGAGAACGTTAGATTCGCTCCGGGGACGTCTGCCGCTTCAAAGCTGAGACGCTTACCGGGAATGGCACCAAACATCTTTACATACCAGGCCTTGGTATCAGCTATCGACACCGTGGACCAATGAATATGATGATGGGCAATTGGCACTTTCATCGTCTTGTCTTCAGAGAGTTCAACTTTTATTTTGTCCGGGGACATGACGAACAGTTGGCGGGTTTCCAGATTGATCTTCGCGATTTCCCAACCATCAGCCTTACACTTTTCAATGTACGCATCCAGACTTTTCACTTTGAAGCCCAGGTGATTAATGGCTGAGCCTTCGCTGCCACCCTTGTGCTCGCCGGCTGTAATCATAACCAGCACGTCGGGAAATTTGTAGAATTCTAGGGGACCAACCTTCGCCGGTGTGCCGCCCAAAGTGTCAACCCAGAATTTGCGGTTGCCCGCAGCGTCTTTCGATTTCAAATGCAAATGGCCCATTGCTACCCCGGTTGTATTCGGAGCGGGCAATTGGGCCATTAACGGAAGCGCTAGTGAAAGAGTTAGTAAGAGTTTCATTTACCTTTCGAGGCTACCGCAGCCTCGGCTTCAACGCTACCAGAAGCTGCATTTAAACCCAACATTTTTCTTAGCTCCAAATCGATCGTGTTGAACATATCGCGATGGTCCTTCAAAAATTGACGGGCGTTTTCGCGGCCCTGGCCAATGCGTTCCCCACGGAAGCTGTACCAGGAACCGCTCTTTTCCACAAGATTATGCTCCACACCAAGGTCGATCAAATCGCCTTCCTTGGAAATGCCTTCACCATAAATAATATCGAATTCCGCTTCGCGGAAAGGGGATGCAACCTTATTCTTGACAATTTTGACGCGTGTGCGATTTCCGGTAACTTCGTCGCCATCTTTAATGGCGGCAATACGCCGGATGTCGGCACGAACACTGGAGTAGAACTTGAGGGCGCGCCCACCGGAAGTAGTTTCCGGATTGCCGAACATGACGCCAATCTTTTCGCGGATCTGATTGATGAAGATTAGGCAGGTGTTTGACTTGGACACTACACCGGTAAGTTTACGCATCGCCTGCGACATGAGGCGGGCCTGAATGCCAACGAATGCATCGCCCATTTCGCCATCAAGTTCGGCCTTGGGAACAAGTGCGGCCACCGAATCGACAACCAGAACGTCAATGGCACCCGAGGCGATTAGGGTGTTTGTGATTTCCAGGGCTTGTTCGGCATGATCGGGCTGCGAAACCAGCAAATTGTCGATGTCGACGCCAAGCTTACGGGCGTAGATCGGATCAAGCGCGTGTTCCACATCAATGAAGGCAGCCACGCCACCATTTTTCTGTGCTTCGGCAATTACCTGCAACGCCACTGTCGTCTTACCGGAAGATTCCGGACCAAAAATTTCAACAATGCGTCCACGCGGAAATCCACCAACCCCTAAAGCGTAGTCGATAGAAATGGATCCGCTGGAGATGACAGTAACGGGTACCACCGCGTCTTTCGAACCAAGACGCACAACCGACCCTTTACCGAATTGCTTTTCCAGCGCCCCCAGCGTTGCCGCCAGTGCTTTTACTTTATCTTTGTCTTCCATAGCCTGATTTTCCTCGGAATGCCGATTATACGCTATCACGGCATCCAATGCCTCTTGCGTTTAGTTTCGCTGTTTCTTCGCCTAGATTAGCATTAGGCGAAACGCTTAGCAAGAGAAAAGATCAGGCAAATTTCATTGATCCTGGAAACGGCAGTTGGACAACCGCAAGGCCAGAGGAATATCGGCGCTGATTTGTAGGCCCAACTGCCGGTTCCAGGTTGATAGGCGGTTTAGCCTTTGCCACCTACAATCAGTGATTCACAGGGATCGCCGCCTGTGCCTTCTGCCACAACATTGGATAGCGCGCCATTTCGCTCCACCAACATTTTGAGTTGTTCGCCAGGCAAGCCAGCCACTTCGCTTGCTTCAGCCGGGCTGGGCGGCATTTCACCGGCTGTATTCTTGCTCAATTCCAGTTTTAATCCGGGGAACAGGGCAACGATTTTCTTCCAGGCTGCCTCATCATGCATGGCAGACGCGGGAGTGTCCATTTCAGAGAAGATGTGGAGGTTGACAAACCCATCTTTCGCGCGCGGTGTCCATTGCAAAGGCTTGCCGAGACTTAATTCCGCTGCATCCTTGAATTTGTAGGTAAGCACTCGAACGTGTGAAAAGTCTGTCGGCTGGCCGGCAAGCGTTTCGTTGCTTTTCGCCGCATTTTCGGTGTTGGTAGGGCGGCGGCGCAAGGCGTGAATCGAATTTGGTGCCGGCAGTTTGATCGAACAAAACAGCTTTTTCGGATCCTTATCTGCTTTTAGCTTCTTCAGTACAATCACATTATGGGCCGGGTTGAAACCGGGATTCTTGGCTGCGGCTACAACTCCGGCCAGCTTATAAGCTTTGCCTTCCTTTAAGCGCAGCTCTTCATTCCAATTACCGGCTTTGAAGACGTGTTCGTCTACTTGCGGCACCAAAACTTCAATGCCATCTTTGGAATTCACAAGGCCGAACATGCCATGAAGGACCACATTCAGCGTGCCCGAGACGGGTTTGGTGGCAGTTTTCTTGGTGGTGTTTTTCATTAAAAAATCTCCTTAATAAAGCTAATTGCACCCATAAGCAGCGAATGGAGCCCAATAATAGGGATGCTGCTTGCCGGGCATTTTCCGAATCTCCGTCTGCGCGGATTGAATAGCTTGTGCGACGCTTCTCCCATCAAAAAGGTTACCGTAAAATTTTTCCATAAATTGCCCTGTAGCTTGGGAGTTGACGTTCCAACCCGAGGCCACTACAGACCGGACTCCGGCATTGAGCAATGCTTGTACGAGATTGGTTGCTGCTTCGCGTCCTCTTAGCGCTGTAGAGCAAGCAGATAAGACCGCAAGCTTACAATGAATCGGATTGGCCACGCTAATTTGTTTCGCCGTCAATTCTGCGCTGCCGTCGTTGCCTTCTGCCAATAGCAACGTCGCATTTCCGCCGCTTGCAACTGAGTGCCCGGCGAAATGGAATAGCGACGTCTTGTTCAACAAAGGCAAAACAGCCGAAGGTGTTGCCCCTGCGCCTGTGAGCACGGTGGCGTTTTTGCTCTTTTTCAGAATTGCATCCACTTCTACTTGAATTCCATTGATTGGCGGATAGTAGCGTATTTTTTCCGGTTGCAGCTTTGGATCGGCCACAATCAGCACGTTTTGCCATGCCGGTTCCGGTTCAACGCTGCATCGATTCTTTTGATACCAGTTGCCAGGGCTTTCGAGAAAAGGATTGCGTAACATTGCCGGCATACCTTGCGCATCTTCCAGCACTGCAAATGGAATGGTGGCGAGTTTTGAATCGGTATCTAAAATCACAGTTTCGCCGACGTTGAGTTTGGAAATGACAGGTGCAACCAACCCCGCATGCAACTGCTTCGATACGCTGGATATCAAGTTCAATGACGATTCGCTGTCTTGACTCAATTCGTGCAATTGGCCGCCAAGCGCATTGATCGTTTCCGCAGCAAGGGGTGACCACTGGAAACTGACCTTACCGCCTGTGTTCACCCATATACCCACTCGTCTGCCAAGCAGCGCGTAGCTAACCACCGTTGCCTGCGCCGGTGAACCGGATTTATTCCGAATATTTGTATTCTGCATCGGCAAGGCGCGATATTCATTCCATGTTTCCAGAGCCTGCACGGGATTCGCTTCAACTTGCAACAGCAGCAAACCCCTAAAGGATTGCTCAACACTACCCAGCGGATCGTTACGCAGCGTCGACGGAGTCTTGGCTACAATTTCCCGGGACAACACAACTGCCTTTAGATAACTGGCCAGCGCCTGCATTTTATTCCCCTGTTTCAGCAACCATTCCGAGCGTGTAGCTGCCACCTGCAATTGCAGATCTGCCGAATCCTGACTCTTTGAGTCGGACTCCGCCAGCTTTAGAAAGGCATCAGCCTGGGGTAAGCGGCCCTGTCCCAGCATGATCTTCCCACTTGCCAGGTTGGCGATGAAAAGATAACGCCGGCGAATTTCCGAGTCATGCTGTTTTTCTAAATACTCGCGACTTCGCCGCAATTGGTCGGCGGCAACTTCGTGCTGCCCAAGTGATCCTGCCAGCGTTGCAAGGCGAATTCTACCGCCGATTGTGGAATAGTCAAATTTTGTCCGCTCAGACTCCGCCATCGATTCCAAAGAGAATTGCACCGACGCCAGCATCATCCCATCATTTTCAGCTATGTGGTTCAATTCCGTGTAGAGCCGGGCCGCGCGAGTTGCCGGATAATGGCCATTCCAAAAACGTTGCAACCCCGCATAGGTTGCTGCCCAGGCCGCTCCGAGGTTA